>WRLM01000002.1 GCA_009777615.1 Candidatus Methanoplasma cognatum | reverse complement strand
GCATTACTTAAAACTCAAGTTATCTAAAAAACAAAAACACAAATATAGTGACTATAATGAAACGGAACGCATAAATGCGTTCCCTACATATAATATAGTGGTTTGGTTAGCCGCGTCCTCGATTGTATCATAGCAGATTCACACAAACATAGCTTCTTCAAGGAAGACTAAAAAAAATCATGGAGGAATTAAATGTCACTCGTAATCAACAACAACTTAATGGCTTATGGCGCAGCAAATACGCTAAATGCCCATTACAGCAACCTCGCACAATCTGTTCAAAGATTGAGCACAGGTCTTAGAATCAATTCTGCAGCAGACGATGCCGCAGGACTGGCAATTAGAGAAGGAATGCGCGCTGAAATAGCCGCATTAGGTCAAGGAATTCGTAACGCACAAGATGGTATCTCGCTCATCCAAACAGCTGAAGGCGCCCTCGCAGTTATCGATGAAAAACTCATCCGTATGAAAGAGCTCGCAGAGCAAGCCGCAACCGGTACATATACAAACGAACAAAGAATGATCATTCATTCTGAATTTGCTGCAATGGCAGCAGAGATTGATCGTATCGCTACCGCCACAAACTTCAACGGCAGAAAGCTATTAAATGGTAATGTAAGTATTGCCGGCGAAAATGGCTACTGGACAGCTGGAAATATGTGGCAATCAGATGCAGGTATGTGGGCAAACTCTTCTGGATGGGAAGAAACAGACGGTTATGCAAATGCAAACGGAGATATAATAGGTGGTATCAAGATCCACTTTGGTCCAAACAACCAAAGAGATCAAGATTATTACTTCATCCGTATCGGAGATGCAAGAACTGAATCTCTCTTCAGACTAGCAGGAGAAACAAGAGCTGATGGAAACGGAAAAGCTAATGTAGCCGTTTCTACCCAGCACGCTGCCCAGAGAGCACTCGAACAAATAAACACAGCCATCACAAGAAAAGAAAATCTTCGTGCCAACCTTGGTGCTATCCAAAACAGGCTCGAAAATACTATCACAAACTTGACCGTTCAAAGAGAAAACCTACAAGCATCAGAATCTCGTATCTCTGATGTTGACATAGCAAGTGAAATGACTGAATTTGTAAGAAATCAAGTCTTAACACAAGCTGCTGTTTCAATGCTTGCACAAGCTAATTCTTTACCGCAATTAGCTTTAAGGCTTCTCGGATAAAAACGGTAGTCTTTTGAATATATCGATACTCCCCCCCCCCCCCCCTCCCGCTACGACCCTCTCCCTCACTATGTATCCCTGCCCCCCCCACACCCCCCCCCGCTCCCCGCCCCTCCGTCGCCGCCGGTGGCCGTTCCTGTGCCGCCGTTGATGGTGACCGTGCCGCCGTCGCCGCCGTCGCCGCCGCCGATGCCTGCACCATAGTGTTCGCCGCCGGTGGCCGTTACTGTGCCGCCGTTGATGGTGATCGTGCCGCCGTCGCCGCCGTCGCCGCCGCCGATGCCTGCGCTGAGACTACCGCCGGTGGCCGTTACTGTGCCGCCGCCTATGGTGATCGTGCCGCCGTCGCCGCCGTTGCCGCCGCCGCCGATGCCTGCGCTGAGACTGCCGCCTATGGCCGTTACTGTGCCGCCGTTGATTGTGGTCGTGCCGCCGTTGCCGCCGTTGCCGCCGCCGATGCCCGCGCCTTCATAGCCGCCTTTGGCTATTACGGTGCCGCCGTTGATTGTGGTCGTGCCGCCGTTGCCTCCGTAGCCGCCGCCGATGCCCGCGCCGTATCTGACACCGGTGGCCGTTACTGTGCCGCCGTTGATGGTGATCGTGCCGCCGTCGCCGCCCCAGTCTCCGCCGCCGATGCCTGCAGCACCCATGCCGCCGCTGGCCGTTACTGTGCCGCCGTTGATGGTTATCGTGCCGCCGTCGTTACTGCTATCTCCCCCGATGCCTGCGCCGCCATCGTTGTCGATACCGTCATCGCCGCCGCTGGCAGTGAGCTTGCCCGTATCGATACCTGCGGACTGGGCGTAGATGGTCAGGCTGTCCGTTCCGGAAACAGAAATGCCTGCGTCGTAGATACCGGCTGTGACGGTCATGTCGCAATTATCTTCAAGGATGATATTGACATTTCCGCTGATGGTAATTTTATCTGTAAGGTTTATCGTGCCCGTCACGACATACCAGCCGCCAGAGACTGAATCGTCCAGTAAGTAAGGCGGCGATGCGAAATATGCCTGATCGAGCACCGTGGCCTCCGAACAATTCTGCGTATCGCCTAACTCGTCAATATACGGAACATCTGCTGCCGTATCCGCCGATGCCGCCGGTGCGAATAACACTGCCGCCGACGTTATCACTACGAGTGCCGTCGCGATCGCTGCGGTCAGCAACAGGTTGCGCCGGAACTCGGTTATTTTAGAAATCCTTGCTACTTGCATGTCCTCTCCTCCCGGAGCGTTCCCGCTCCGGTCTTCCCTTAAAAAATATCATCCTATGTAGAGTATATAATTTATCGTGGCGGCCGTCCGCCTGCGGCAAAGTTACGTATATAACCCTCCCGGAATATGTCTGAGCATGATAGGAAAAGTTTGGGAAACTGTGTCAAAAGACCCTGCGGCGGCCGGTTATTCCTTTAAAAATATAGGTCTGCCCTCTCCTGACGCCCGTTCGATGAAAAAATGCAGGGAACTGTGCGCGGAGAACACCTGCGGCGCGTACGGCGTGACCTGGGGGTGCCCTCCCGGCGCGGGCACCGAGACGGACTGCCTGGATCTTGTGAAAAGCTTTTCAAAAGCCGCGATCCTCATAAAGAGATTCGACAACATTGATCTGAACGATCGTGACCTTCTCAAAAAGCTCTGCCTTGAACATCAGGATGTGTGCAGAAGTTTCGGCAACGCGCTGAGAGCGGAAGGTTGCAGAGCGATGCCTCTTTCCGACGGCGGCTGCAAATACTGCGGAGAATGCTCATACCCTGACGATCCGTGCAGGTTCCCGGACCAGAGGATGGCGTCAATAGCCGCCTATGGGATAATGATGGACGAATACATGAAAGAGAACAGCATAGATTTCGAGTTCAGAAAGGACGGCATGACCCTCTACGGGCTGATACTGTATGATGAACCGTGATCCGGATCCGGGCCGCACATTACAAGTTGGCCCGGGCTGTTACCTTGATTATGCAGAATAAGAGCTCGGAGATGGACGCTGAGGCTCCGTACTCATAGAAACGATCATAATGGATTCTTACCTCGCCGCCGGGTTTGGACCCACCTCCGTTCGCTTTTGTTCCGATCCGCAGATTCACAAGAACATCGCCATGTAAAGCGGCAGCGTCAGTTTCTTCCCCCGTTCGCCTACATTCCCTGATACGAACTTCAGGGCGCAGGGAGGATCGTATCTTTTTATGAATTCATCTAGGGAGACCGTTCTTCCATTCCACAAGCGTATCCATGATATTTCTTCTAAGCATAAACCGACTCCTGTGAAATTTGCATTCCAGATAGATGTATTACGGTACTGCTATACATATTTTAGGACTTTGAAAATAACGGTTGATACATATTTTGGAACATTGAAAACGATAGTTGATACATATTTTGGAACATTGAAAACACATCAAAAAATCCACGCAGCGACTATAACCTGAAGAATTGGAAGCATGCCTGCCTGACGGGAGGATCGCGGGTCCAAACCAGATATCTCAGAAGGAAACAGGGCGTACGGAGCGCAGGTATCGATACCGCCGCGTTCCGACGGCGGCGACAGACCTTAACTCGGAAATAATATAATCAAAGGGGACGATGAGGTTTTGACCTCATATGGACGAAGAGACCGTGAAAAAGGTTGCGAAGTCCGCACACCTTGCGCTCAGCGATGAAGAACTTGAAAGATACTGCAAATGGCTGGGCGACATGCTTGATCGTTTCGACACACTTGACGGGGCTCCCGAAGAGGACGGCTATTGTATCAACCCGACAGATGTCGCTGACGCCCTCAGGGACGACGAGCCGGGCATCTTCATCGACCCGTACGAGCTTCTGAAGGATATGAAGACCTACGAGAACTATGTCAGGGGGCCGAGACTGCTATGAGGGACGTCTTAACCTCGCTCCCGAAGCTTAACGGCAAGTACTCAATGTTCAGCTGCATCGCCTCCGGCGCCGATACCGGAGATCCAAAGTTCCATTTTTCCGCCAAGGACTGCCTTACGTCCAAGGACATGGAGACTAAGTGCGGCTCCAGAATCCTTGAGGGATACCGTCCGCCGTTCGACGCGGCCGTGATCGAAAAGATGAAAGCATCCGGAGGGAAGCTCATAGGAAAGACCAACATGGATGAGTTCGGGTTCGGATCCTTCGGCACTTATTCCCCGTTCGGCGTTCCCAGGAATCCCTACGACCTTGAAAGATCATGCGGCGGTTCGTCCGGCGGAGCGGCGTGCGCCGCTGCCGTCATACAGGATCATGTCTCATTGGGAGTGGCGACCGGAGGTTCAGTTACCTGCCCCGCAAGTTTCTGCGGGGTGTACGGTCTCGTCCCCACCTACGGCAGAGTGTCGAGGTACGGGGCGATAGACTGCTGCAACTCCCTGGACAGCGTCGGGATCTTGTCTTCGGACCCGGGCAGGATCGCCGAGACGCTCCGGACCATCTCCGGAAAGGACCCTCGGGACCCGACGTCATGCTCTCAGCCTGAGCTTGAGCTTAAAGGCAGGAAGATAAGATCGATAGCTGTGCCGGAAGATTCTCTTGCCGGAGTAAGCAAAGACGTCGTTTCATGTTTCATGTCGTCGCTGGATACTCTGAAAGGAATGGGCATCGAAATAGACATGATAAGCATGCCTTCTCTGAAGTATGCCGTTCCCGTTTACTACGCGCTCGAAGTGTCCGAAGCGTCCACGAACCTTGCGAGCTATGTGGGGATGAGGTACGGTCAGCAGGACGGCGACCTTTCCCTCAAGTTCGATGATTATTTCACGCGCATCAGGACGGAGCACTTCGGAGAGGAAGCGAAGAAAAGGATCATCCTGGGAACATATGTCAGGATGGCCGGGATGAGAGAGAAGTACTATCTTAAAGCGCTCAGGGTCCGGCTGCATATGATATCGTCTTACAAAAAGGTCCTTGCGGACCATGACGCCGTTCTCACCCCCACGATGCCGTTCGTCTCCCCAAGATTCGGCGAAATATCGAAGATGACGTTCACCGAGACATATGACGCCAACCGTCTGTCCCTGCCTCCGAACGTAGCTGGCATGCCTCACATGTCGATTCCCTGCGGCTACAGCGAAAGCGGGATGCCGATCGGAATGCAGGCGGTCACCGACCACTGGATGGAGGATCTCCTGCTGACATTCGCAAAAGAATGGGGATCGGCCTTTACCGCAAGGCGCCCGGAGGTATCGCTATGATGATCGGATTGGAGATCCATGTGCAGCTTCCCACCAGGTCAAAGATGTTCTGCTCCTGTCCGACGACGGACGCCGAAGGTCCCAACACCCACGTGTGCCCGGGATGTCTGGGTATGCCCGGGACCAAGCCCGTGATGAACAGAAAGGCCGTGGAATACGGGATAAAGCTGGCAAAGATGCTGAACTGCGAGATACCCGACACCATGTGGTTCTCCAGGAAGGTATACTTCTACCCGGACATGAGCAAGGGCACACAGATAACCCAGTACGAGAACCCTGTCGGAAAGAAAGGCGTCTATTACATGAACGGAAAGAGGCCCATCAGGATCACGAAGATACAGCTTGAGGAAGACCCCGGAAAAACAAAGAGGTTCGGGGACCAATCGTCGCTTGTGGACTACAACAGGGCCGGGACCCCTCTAACGGAGATAGTCACCGAGCCGGACTTCACCACGCCGGCAGAAGCGAGGGAGTTCCTCAGACAGCTGATAATAGACATCCGCCACACGATAGACCTTCCGGACGACGGGGAAAGGAGCATCAGGTGCGACTGTAACATATCCATCGGAAAGGAGAGAGTGGAAGTGAAGAACGTCAGCGGCCTGAAGAACGTGGAGAGGGCGCTGACCTTCGAGGCCGTAAGGCAGACGAAGGTCCTGAAGGCCGGAGGGAAGGTCGAGAGGGAGACCAGAGGTTTCGATGAGGAAAGAGGAGTGACGTTCTCCGTGAGAAAGAAAGAATATGAGTCTGACTACGGCTACATCCATGAGCCGGATCTCGGACTGTTCCACATCGGGGATCTCGCAAGGTCCATTACGATCAAAGAAAGCCCGGCTCAGACAGCGGCAAGGCTCAGCAAAGAATACGGCATTGACGGGAAGACGGCGGATCAGATCGTCTCTACCTCCATCGGCCTTGCGGAAGTGTTCGAGATGATAGCGAAAGCGACCGGGTCCGTTAAAACGGCGGTATCATGGACCAGGGGGGCGGTGAGCTCTAACTGGAAAGCATTCGAGGCCTCCGGGAAGGATCCGGAGGGGATCGCCGGGATACTCAAAAAACTTGAGGATGGTAAGATAACGGACGTCGAGGCGGACATGGAGCTGAACTCATACATGACCGGAAGGGACGCCGCTGCCATAAAGGAACAGAGCGCCGATCTGAGCCAGATAATAGACGGCTACCTTGACGCGCATCCCGAGATCATCGAAGAGATAAAGAAGAACGAAAAGGCGCTCAACCGCGTCATCGGCCATGTGATGAAGGAAACAGGAGGAAAATACTCCTCATCGGACATAGTCTCGGCAACAAAGAACGCGCTGAATTCGAGGCTCTGAACCCCGTCTCGCGGACAGACCGCACGACAAGCGGGTCAGAATATCTGCCACATTATGAAGAGCAGTATTATCGGGATCAGTATGCTGCTGAACGTACCTATGATGAATCTTTCCGCAAAGGACCGTTCCTTGAACTGCTCAAGTCTGGCAAGGGATTTTGCCGCGATGACGAACGCGATCGCCGTATATCCTCCCATGGACCCCAGGATCAGGACTATGATCCTCTCGCAGATACCTATCGCCGAGCCGAGACCCGCTTCATCATTGCCGGTCTCCTCTTCGCAATGGGCGCTGAACAGACGGGGATGATCCAGCACCCGTCTGACGAACTCCGATGAGGGGGCCGCGCAGATCAGCAGCGACAGCAGGAGATACAGGTAGAAATCGGCCCTGTCGCCGAACGCCGACGAGAGCGCCTCAGTTACCCAGTCGTAGATCTCGCTTCCGGAGAAAAGGACATACACCGTCATCAGGAGCATTGCAACGTTCAGTACGTTGGTGAGAGCGAAAATGGTGAGTCCACCTTTTTTTGCTTCGAACGGGCCGCGGCCGATCAGGCAGATATTATGCGTCACCGCAACGAAAAGAAAATAGATGAGCACATCCGTCAGCGTATCTGATATCATTAAGACTGGGACTATAAATGGAACAGCGTACAGGAGCAGGGAGACGGCATAGTCTCTTCCCTTGTTTTCCGGACCGAAGGGGCCCTTGAATCTTTGCAGATAAAAGGCTCCGATCAGATAGGCGGCTATGATGAGTATGTAATTCAGCATGTTTTTTCACCATTCGAAAAGTGCTCAGCTATCAAAGACGCGCTTATAAATAGAGAACGGACCATCTCTATGTCCCCTTTTACTATCATCTGGCGGATATTCTCCGAAGACACGCCGAGCATGTCGCCGATCCTTGCCGGGATACTCCTGCCGATCGTTCTCTCATTGAAACTAAGGCCGGTCCCGTTCTGCCCGACTGGGGGTTCTTCGAAGAGATCAGCTAGCGTTTGTCTGCCCTGCGTTTCCCTGCCTGCCCCGTATTGGTCAATACTCATGCCTACGAATCCGGATATTTTCTTATAATATTCGCTCCCGTTTGAATCGGGGGCCGCTAGGGGGTTCAGTAAGAACACAAGATTGTTGATTATTCCCTGTTTGTAGCTTTGCTTTGACATCAGTGTGTGCGCGGCCATGAGGTACTGGTTCACAAAGGGGTCTCCGCTGCCTTCCGATCTGAAAAGCACCTCACGCCCGCCATCCTTTGAGGATGACAACGCATCGCGTGCGTTATGATATGAGGAACCGTCCATCCTGTTGCTGTCTTTATACGGCATATCAATCAGGTCTCCGACACCTATCCCGCACCGTATCCTGTATGGGTGGACCGCGGACCGTATAAGGGTGTAGCAGCAGATTGCGGACGAAGGGGTTGTGAACAGTCCCTGTATGCTGTCGCCTGCCGAAAAGTCCAGCTTATACCTTATACTTTTTCCGTAAACGCTGTTGGCAAGGTCGGCTGCATCTGAGAGTCTCTCCTGTGCGTCGATCCTCTCTCCTTTCTTCATGTCCCTGGAGTTCCTTATGTCAAGGATGAATGCGGCGTTTATCATTTTGAACGGAGATATTACTTACAAGTATTCAAGCGTTTTCGCTTGTATAATTAATTAACAAGCGTTTTTGCTTGGAAAATAGATAAACAAGCGTTTTAACTTAGAAGGTCAGGCTCAAGCGCCGAGATATTATCGGGAGATGCTGTTCACTCCTCGTCGATGCCTTCCATGCCGTCGAAGTCGATATCGTCTATGGCCAAGGACATTATCTGCAGCTCTTCCAGTTTCTTCTCATCCACCTTGGCGGGCGACTTGTCGAAGAGGGACACTGCCTTCTTGTTCTTCGGGAATGCGATCACATCTCTTATCGTATCCTTACCCAGAAGTATCGCCAGGAACCTGTCCACTCCCAGGGCTATGCCTCCGTGGGGCGGCGCCCCGTAACCCAGGGCCTCTATGAAAAATCCGAAATCGGCCTCTATCCTCTCGTCATCCACGCCGATCTTCCTGAATACTTCGGCCTGCATCTCCGGGTCGTGTATCCTTAACGACCCTGACCCGAGTTCGTTGCCGTTCAGGCAGAGGTCGAAGCACGCCCCTCCCACATACGGGTCGTTCAGATCGTTCTCCGGCAGAACAAAAGGATGGTGGAACGCGCCGTGCTTCCCCGATACCGGGTCGACCTCGAACATGGGACAGTCCACCAGCCACAGGAACTGCATCTCATCCTTCGGGATAAGTTCCAGATCCTCCGCCAGCTTCCTTCTCAGCGCCCCTCCTCCCTCGTAAGTGGATTTCCAGGGCCCGGCGATGAGGAACAGAAGGTCCCCCTCCTCCGCGTTCATCTTCTTCTTGATCGCTTCCAGGATCTCCGGTGTGAAATACTTCGTGATGTTGCTCTCGAGCTTGCCGTCCTTGCATCTCATCCATGTGAGTCCGCCGAGGCCGAACTTCTTAGCCTGGCCGATGTATCTGTCGACGTCGTTCCTTCCTATGCGTTCACCGGCGACGTCCGCTTTCAGGTTTATGCCGGCGACCATCCCTCCCGCTTTGAGTATCCTTTGGAATATATCATAGGGGGCGTCCTTCACCGTCTCGGTGAGCGAAACGAACTTAAGACCATACCTCAGGTCCGGCTTGTCCGACCCGTATGTTTCCATGGCCTCTTTGTATCCTATGCGTTTGAACGGTATCTCTATCTCCTTGCCGTAAAGGCCTTTCCAGACGTATGCGATCATGCCTTCCACCGCATCCTGGATGTCCTTCATGTCGACGAATGACATCTCAACGTCTATCTGGGTGAATTCCGGCTGGCGGTCCTTCCTGGAATCCTCGTCCCTGAAACATCTGGCTATCTGATAATAGCGGTCCATGCTCCCGACCATCAGCATCTGTTTGAAAAGCTGGGGGGATTGGGGAAGGGCGTAGAATGTTCCGGGGTGCACCCTTGACGGGACCAGGTAGTCCCTGGCGCCTTCCGGGGTGGATCTTGCGAGGATGGGCGTTTCTATCTCAAGGAACCCGTTCTCGCTCATGTACTGTCTGACCAGATGGAGGAACCTGCTCCGGGTCTCCATGGCCTGTATCATCTCCGTTCTTCTGAGATCGAGGTACCTGTACCTCATTCTCGTGTCTTCGTTGGGAAGCACCCCTTCCTTTTGGTCGCCGAGCTCGAAGGGCGGCGATCTTGATCTGTTAATTAATTCCGCGCTTGTGATGAGGACCTCCACATCTCCGGTGGGGTTCCTTCCGTCCTCCGTGCCCTCGACCCTTTTTCTTACAATGCCGCTGACGGATACTACGGACTCGCGGACGAACCCCCTCATGGTATTCGACAGGGAATTAACGTCCGTTCCGGCCGGAACATCTTCCGGATCAAAGACTATCTGCGTTATTCCGTATCTGTCGGCAAGGTCGACGAAGGCTACTCCTCCGTGGTCTCTGGAGAACCTTACCCAGCCCTGAAGACAGACCTCCTTTCCTATGTCCTCCGGCCTAAGCTCTCCGCATGTGTTGGTCCTTCTCATCGCTGGTACCTCTATAGGTTGACGGATTCCGGCTAAGAACTGCGTTATATAAAACTTTGTTTGTTCTGCGGCGGGCCTCCGGTCCTTTCAAGAGTGCGCGTGGATTAAGAATTGAGCGCGGCCGGACCGTACTTGAGAGAAGGCATAAGAGGCCGTCCCTTGACAACGGATCAGCCGGCGGCGTGTCCGTTGGGTATTCGGTCAGCCCTCCCGCAGATACATCATATCACGGTAATAGGGAGGGCATACACTCCGTCCTTTATCGGGTACGGCTTCTCCGTCAGACAAATGATGCAGGAAGGGCCCACATTATAGTCAGATTTATCCAGCCTACTGAATGCCTTGACGTCCGAAGGACCGTATGTCATTCCGGATTTGCATTCAATGAGCGATAACGTCCCGTTCCTGAGGATCATGAAGTCTATCTCGTTCATCTGAGAATCCCTGTAATAATGGAAGCCCGCGTCCTCTTTGTTGTTCCTGTAGGATTTGAGGATCTCGTTGACAATGAATGTCTCGACCATCGGGCCTTTGAGATACCCCGCCCTTAGAGTATCGGCGTCGGTTACCTTTGCAAGATGGCAGGCCAGTCCCGTGTCGGAGAAGTATATCTTGGGGTGCCTCACGATCCTTTTTACAGCGGACCTCTCAGAATATGCCCTGACAAGGTGAATTATGTCACCTGCCGCCAGAACGCTGATCCACGACTGTACGGTCTTGATGTTGACCCCTAGCGTATTGGCCACATTGTTGTACACAAGCTCCTGGCCCGTCAGTGAGGCTATAAGTTCCATGAACTCGAGGAACTTGTTCTGATCTTTTAGGTTCATTATCTGCGACACCTCGCGTGCTATGTAAGTGTCCACATAATCCGAATAGAATTCATGCGCCCCTAATCTCTCTTTTTCATAGAGTTCGGGGTATGACCCGCGGACTATCATCCGGTAGAGTCTCTCCGGGTCCAGCGTGTACTCCCTGCACCTTTCTATGTTCTTTTCGAAATCGACCGTGAACGGCACCTCGGTTCTGGAAAGGATCTCGCTGAGACTCAGCGGGGACATTCTGACAATGGATATCCTGCCGGCCATGGACTGGGTCACGCCTTCCATCAGGTTGTATGCCTGGCTGCCGGTAAGTATGTACATCCCTTCGTTCCTGCCCGTGCTGAATTTCGCTCTGTCGACCGCTGACTCTATGGAATCGAAAAGTCCCGGCGCATACTGGACCTCATCTATTATGAGGGGGGTGCCGTGGGTGCTTATGAACATCTCCGGGTCATTTTTTGCCATGGACCGCTCCGCCATGTCCGCCAGCGTAACATAACCGAAACCATGCTTTCTGGCTATCTCCCGGCACAGTGTGGTCTTGCCCGCCTGCCTGGCGCCGGTTATCAGCGTGACGGGTTTCAGAGCGATGCTTCGCTCAACGGAGGCAAGAGCGGTTCTGGATATCATCAATGATTGAGATGGGTTTTGAATATATGTAATTTTTGTAGTTGTACTACAATTTTTACATCAAACGCCAGAATGAAGAACAGACTTCCGCAGCATACTGGGAGGGTCCGGACAAAGAGATCGGGGGGCCAGAAAAGAAGGGCTGGTCTGCTTCACAGCAGCGTTTCTCCCTGCGGCATAACTTCTTTGCACGTATGTCCCCCTCCCGTCGCATATTTATTACGTAGGCTTTTCATATCCTCCGGCATGACGGAAGAGGTCTTCAGGCGCGACGGCTACGCTTTTGAGTTCGAAGCCTGCGTATTATCCGTTGAGGGTGACGATGTCGAGCTTGACATAACCGCCTTCTATCCGGGCGGCGGGGGGCAGGTGTGTGATATCGGAACGATACGGGGCTCCGGTGTCACGGAGGTATTCTACAAAGGCGGAAATATAATCCATAAGGTCCCGAAGAACGATCTGAAGAAGGGGGACAAGGTCTGGTGCAGCGTCGACTGGGACAGACGTTACGGCCTCATGCTGGGACACACCGGGGAGCATCTCCTCTTCTGCTCTCTGAGAAGGCAGGTCCCGGAACTTACGATCAACAAGATCTTCATCTCCCCTGAAAGCAAATATGTTATCGTTGACAGGGACATAAGCTGGGAGGATATAGGTAAAGCGCTGGAATTCGCGAACAGGGCGATAAGAGATAACCTTCCCGTGACCAAAGCGGTCATGAGCCGGGACGACCCGGAGCTTGAGAAAGTGAGGATAAAAAAAGAGAGGATCCCCGAGGGGGAGGACGTCTCGGTCGTGTCCATCGGGGACATAGATCTATCGGCGTGCAGCGGCCTCCATGTCATGGAGACAGGCGAGCTGGAGATGATATTCGTCGACAGGAAGGTCTCCGCCGGAAAGGACGGGATCGCGATACATTTCAAGGTCGGCAGCGAGGCCAAGGACTCCGCGATGGCACTGGCGAACGCGAGCCTTCAGGCCTCGGACGCGGCGGAAAGCAAACCGGAGGACCTCGTGCGGGCGGTGTCCAACCTGAAGGCGGAGTACGATGCGCTGAGAAGATCGGCGGGCTCCTTCGTGAGGAAGCAGGCCATGGACCTTGTACCGACGACGGTGGGAGGAGTTGAAGCGGTGGGCGGGATATTCCCGTCTGTCGACAGGTCCGTCCTATCGGAGGCGGCGGAGACGCACAAGAACTCAGGAAGGGTCTGCGTACTGGTATCGGCCGGGGAGAGCGCGTCTGTCATAATATCCTCCGGGAACGGGAAGATAGACTGCAGGGACGTCTTGTCAAAGGTCCTCGCCGGATTCGGCGGGAGAGGCGGCGGCAAGCCCGACTTTGCTCAAGGGGGGATCGCGGACGCCGCTTCGGCGGAGGAACTGTTCTCAAAAACAATGGATGAGGTTGTACAACGGCTACAATTAATTAAGTGAAGTGCATAGAGGTAGCGTATGTCAGGAATGAGAGGCGTAAATCCCCGCCAGATGCAGCAGGCAATGAAGAAGATGGGCATAAAGCAGACGACCATCGACAATGCCACAGAGGTCATAATAAGAACGACCGACAAAGAGATAGTGCTCACAAATGTGGAAGTGGTGCTCGTCGACATGCAGGGAAGCCGCAGCTACCAGATATCTGGAGACGAAGAGATCCGTAAGCCCGGGTCGACGGGTCCGGCGGCCGCGCCGTCGTTCCCCGCCGTGGACATCGAGCTTGTGATGTCGCAGACAGGATGCGACAAAGAGAGGGCGGTCAAAGCGCTGGAAGACGCGAACGGGCAGCCGGCGGAGGCCATACTCAAGATAATGACGAGCTGATAACATGTGTCTGGCAGTGCCGGGGAGGATCATCAGGATCGATGGGGACGTGGGAGAGGTCGATTTCGGAGGCGTTATCCGAAAAGCGAACATCACGATGGTGGAGGCCAAGGTCGGAGACTGGGCGGTCGTGCACGCAGGATTCGCCATAGAGATAATGGACGAAGAAGAGGCTCAGGAGACCCTGAAGCTGTGGAATGAGGTCTTGGAAAGCGATCACGCCTCCATGCAATGACGGTCCTGGCGTTCACAAAATCTCTTGATTTAACAACTGGAAACAGCCTGCGCATAGATTAATATAGTTTGTAGTTATGGCAGGATTTGGTCTGACGGCCATAGCGGCGGGGAAACACCCGGTCCCATCCCGAACCCGGCAGTAAAGTCCGCCCGCGTATCTGTCTGTACTGTACTGCGCAAGCGTACGGGAACATTGACACGCTGTCAACCACTTCTCTTTCCATTTAAAAAAGCATGATAACTATTAAAACAACCTCCGCCATCATTCTGCAATGATATTGATCAAACTTGGCGGAAGCATTATCACCGACAAGACCCAGTACAGGACCTTTAACGGCGGCTGCGTACGAAGGCTCTGCAAAGAGATCAGAGATTCGGGGGAGAGCGTGATCATTGTCCACGGCGGCGGCTCCTTCGGCCATGTCCTCGCAAAGGAATACGCCCTGCAGAACGGGTTCGCGGATTTCGGGCAGGTGCCGGCCGTCGCGAGGGTGCAGTATGATATGAGGGAGCTCAATCTCATGGTCATCGGAGAACTGCTGAACGCCGGCATTCCGGCGGCCTCGGTGCCTCCCGGTTCCTGCTTTATGATGGATAACGGGAAACTCATCCTGGACGATCCGGAGGTCCTTCTCTCGGCGTCCCACCTCGGGATAATGCCGGTGACGTTCGGCGACGTCGTCTTCGACCGGAGCAAGGGATTCGGGATCTGTTCCGGAGATCAGCTGATGGAGGTGCTTTGCGCCCTGTATAATCCTAAGAGGGCGGTCTTCGTTTCCGATGTGGACGGACTGTTCGACAAAGATCCGAAAAAGAACCCGGACGCAAAGCTGCTGACCGAAGTGACCTCCGAGCTTCTGAACAAGATATCAAGCGAGAGCGGCGCGGACGACGTTACGGGGGGAGTACGGGCCAAGATGGAGGCCATGCTGCGGATGACGTCCCCGGAGCGGGACTGCGTGCTGGTCAACGGTTCGGTCGAAGGGCGGCTGTACTCACTATTAAAGGGAGAGAGAGTTATCTCCACCACTGTGAAAGGAGGATTGTGATGGCCCCCATCGAAGAAAGGAAAGCGGACCACATCGAGATATGCCTCAAAGAAAGGGTGGAACCGGGGTATTGTTACTGGGATGACGTCAGACTGATACACAACGCGCTTCCGGAGGTTAATGCCGACGAGATAGACATGTCGGCCGAAGTATTGGGAAAGAAATTGGATTTCCCATTCATGGTCACGGCCATCACCGGAGGGTTCCAGGGCGCCAAAAAGATCAACGAGAACATCGCGAAAGCGTGTTCCGAACTCAGGATCGGAATGGGCGTCGGAAGCGAAAGGGCCGGTGTCGCAGGCAAAGAGCGGGACAGTTATTCGATAATAAAAGAATATGACATCCCCCTGGTAATAGGGAACATCGGAGCGCCGCAGCTCGTATCCCAGCACAGCAAGGACAAGTTCTCCGCTGACGATGTGGGCAAGGCAAAGGATCTGATCGGCGCGGATGTCATGGCCATACATCTTAACTTCCTGCAGGAGGTCGTCCAACCTGAGGGGGACACGAACGCAAAGGGCTGCTTCGACGCCATAAGGGGTCTCGCAAAAGAATATCCGATAATAGTGAAGGAGACCGGCGCCGGGATATCGAAGGAAGTGGCATTGAGGCTGAAAGGCACCGGAATATTGGGAATGGACATAGCAGGCATGGGCGGAACAAGTTTCTCCGCCGTCGAACTCTACAGAGCCATGGCAGGCAATGACATGATAAGGACGAACATGGGCGGGTCCTTCTTTGACTGGGGGATACCCGCCCCCGCGTCCCTTATCGCGGCAAGGAACGGTCTCCCGATAATTGCGTCCGGAGGTATACTGGACGGGATCCACGTGGCCTCGTCCGTCGCAATGGGCGCATGCTGTGCCGGCGCGGCGCACGCGGTACTGCGGGAGGCCACCGAATCATCCGATGCGGTCATAGAGAAACTCACTTTGATCAGAGAGGAACTCAGGGCGGCCATGCTTCTTACCGGTTCAGCTAACATAAAACAGCTTTCCGGCGCCAGATACATAGTGCTTGGAGAGACCAAACAATGGCTGGAGGGATTGTTATAGACGCAAAAGAGTATTTGATGAAGACCTCAAAAGAACTGGACGGCCCCATAAGGCAATACATCGGCGACGAAGAGCCGGCAAACCTCATCGAGGCCGCAAGGCAGTATCCTTACGCCGGAGGTAAGAGGATGCGCCCAGCGATGGTGCTCGCCGCGGCGGGCGCGGTTGGCGGGGACGTATCGAAAGCTATGCCGCTTGCGGTCGCAGTCGAGTACATACACAATTTCACCCTGATACACGACGACTTCATGGACGGGGACGAGAAGAGGAGAGGGATGACGACCATCCACGTCGCATACGACGTACCGACGGCGATACTCGCCGGGGACGCCCTGTTCGCAAAGGCGTTCCAGATAATCGCCGATCTCGATGTTCCCGACAGGAACATGAGGGAGATCCTGAGGTACGTCACGCTGGCGGTCTGGGACCTTGCCCGCGGCCAGGAAATGGACATCAACAACGAGAGAAGAATCGTTTCCGAGGAGACCTATATCGAAACCATCAGATTGAAGACCAGTGTCCTGTTCGCCGCCGCGGCGGCGGGCGGCGCGCTAGCCGGCGGCGCCGATGACAAGACCGTGAACGCCCTTCACGAGTATGCGATGGCCCTCGGCCTTGGGTTCCAGATATTCGACGACTATCTGGGTATTGCGGGGGACCCTTCGAAGACCGGGAAATCTGTCGGCAACGACATCAGGAAAGGAAAATGCACGGTGATGGTGACGCATGCGGTCAGGAACATCAAGGACTCCCTCGTCCTTGAGGAGTTCAAAGGCATCCTCGGCAACATGGATGCGACAGAGGAGCAGATAATGAGAGCTAGGTCCATCATGGAGAACGCCGGGAGCATATCCTACGGAAAGCGTCTGGCACAGGAGAAAGTGGACGAAGCGCTGTCCAAACTTGACGTCCTAGCTCCGAGCGAATACAAGGACTTCATGATCGCCCTCGCTAAGTACGCCATAGACAGGGACGTCTGATCAAAGGTCCTCTATTCCCGCCGCGGTTATCCTGTAGTTCGCATACCTGCCCTCAGGTATGCTGCGGTGTTTCATTATGACGGCGGTCCGCACGCTGTTGCCTTTCTTGTCCAGCCTTAATATGGTCTTGGAATTATGGCTCAGCGCATGCCCGCCCAGGAACTCTATGCCCCCTGTGGATATGTTTGAATAGACCTGCGATGTCAGCAGCACCGCGACCTCGTTCTTCCTCGCCATACCCAGCAGGGCCTCTATCTGCCTGACGAAATCGTTCCTTACCTTCATATCGTCGTGGTTGATCCTGTAGAACATGTTGATGGAGTCGACTATCGCGAGATCGATCACTCCTTTATCGGCGAGGTTCACCGTCCTGTCCACGCGGTCGGACTGCTCCTCAAAACTGTGGACCTGAGAGACCAGAAGGTTCTTTGTGTTCTCGCCGTCCGCTCCGAATATCTGATTAACCCTGTCATAAGAAAGCCCCTCGGAGTCTATGTACGCCACCCTCTCCCCGTTCCTGATGACGTTACGGGCGGTCTGCAGACACACGTTGGACTTGCCTGAGCCCGCCTCGCCGTAAAGGAGCGTAATGCTTCCCTTCTCCATCCCCCCTCCGAGAAGATCGTCGAAGGCCCTGCATCCAGTGGGTACGCGAATCACGAATGTGGAGGGTTAAAGGGATTGATAAAGTTGTTTAAGAGCAGCGGTCAATCCTTATCTCGGGAGTCCCTCTCTTTGATCGGTTCTTATCGTCTAGACCGTACGCCGCATTGGTCTGACAGGTCTCGTCCTTTGCGGCATAAGCATGATCTTCTATCTTGTACTCCCTGTGTAAGCCGCGTCATCACCTCATTTGTTCGGAAGGAACGGTATCAGCGAAAGCGCGAGTTCCGAGAGCGTCATGGACTGGATGATTATCTTACCCGGACCGGTGAGAGTGGTGACGAACAGCCCCTCCCCGCCGAACATGGCCGTTTTGATCTTTCCGACCGATTCGATGTCATATTTCACGGTATCCTGCCAGGCAACGGCCTTGGCCGTGGCGACCTTGTACTGCTCGCCCGGTCTCAGGTCTACGATGTTGAAGTCCCCGCATGCTGTGATGAACGCTATGCCCGTCCCGCTCAGCTCCTGAAGGACGAGTCCCTCCCCGCCGAATAGGATATTGCTAAATTTCTTCTGGAACGTTATGCTGAGTCCCACGGTCTCCTGCGATCCGAGATATCCGGTCTTTTGGACGATCCATTTGCCTTTGCCGATATCGAGATCGACGATCTTGCCCGGTACTGAGCCTCCGAGACCTACGATCCCTGTGCCGCCTTTGGACCTGTACTCCACAAGAAAAAGGGATGCTCCCGATATCGACCTACCCAGCCCTTTCAGGAGGCCTCCCTGCATCTTAGCTTCCATGACCACGTTGCCGGTCATGTACGCCATGCTCCCGGCAACGGACTGCAGGACCTCGTTCGCGTCCAGCTGCACATTCACAAACTGAAGGTTGTCCCCTGTGATCGTGTATCTCATGGTCTCAAATCGGTTCACGGCTATTTATTTACATAAGATTGCAGATTGACCCCCATGACCGACCCGGTGCCGATGGCTAAAGGGGCTGAAGCGGATATCTTCGCCTCCCGTTTCCTCGGAAGGGACGCTCTGATCAAAATAAGGTCCCCGAAGAGGTACAGAGCGGCCGAGCTCGATAATGAGCTTCGCTCATCCAGGACGAGGAACGAGGCCAGGCTCATGAAGGAGGCCAGAAAGGCTGGCGTAAGGACTCCCGTGGTGTATGATATAGATCTGAAGGAGTTCTCCATCACGATGGAACTGGTAAAAGGCGTGAACGTCAAGGAAAAGCTGGACGGGGACCCGGGCTCTGCGCCGGAGATATGCAGAATGATCGGAGCCGCCGTCGCGGGACTCCACAATGCCGGGATATGTCACGGGGACCTTACGACCTCGAATATGATAATTACGGATGACGGAAAGATGTGTTTGATAGATTTCTCGATGGGGAGGACAAAGGCCGAGCTTGAAGACATGGGGGTGGACGTGCATCTTTTGGAAAGAGCGTTCACCTCGGCCCATCCGGGCCTCGCGGGTGCCTTCTCGGAACTTATGGCCGCATATCTTTCGATCAAAGAAAAGCCGAAAGCGTTACTGCGCAAAATAGAAGAGATAAAGAACAGAGGCAGATACACTTGAAGATCAACATAATAACCTCCAATCCGGGAAAAGTAATGGAATATCAGCGTTCTTTCGAAGGACTCGGGATAGAAACGGTGCACTTGAAAGTACCTTATGACGAGATACAGTCCTCAGACCTCGAAGAGGTCGTCAGAAAAGGCATGGAAGAGCTGAAGTCCAAAGGCATATCTGATTTCATAATCGATGATTCCGGCCTCTTCATCGATCGCCTCGGGGGGTTCCCCGGTGTCTGGTCGGCATATGTTCAGAAGACGATCGGCAACGAAGGGATACTGAAGCTCATGAACGGCATAGATAACAGAGGCGCGGCGTTCAAATGCTGCATAGGATGCAGTATATGCGGCAGGGATGTGATCGTCACCGGTGTCTGCGGCGGCATTATCCTTGAAGAGGAAAAGGGAACCGGGGGCTTTGGGTACGACCCCATATTCAGCCATGACGGGAAAATGTCCTTCGCGGAGATCCCCTTGGACGAGAAGAACGGCGTTTCTCACAGAGGCCGCGCCGTAGAGCTGCTTCTTGAGAAATTGAGAGACATCCTCTGACCTTGGGCAAAACTTAATATCTTCATAATCATCAGCCGTCTAGGGGCCTATGGGCTAGCCTGGTATACTTGTGGCTTTGGGAGCCATTGACTCCGGTTCAAATCCGGATAGGCCCACTCCCGCCAGTCCTTGCTCAAAACACTTGTCAGGAATGCATGCTGTTACGGATCCTTGTTATAAAAACCGTTATAGAGTATTCAGCCGATATGTTCTGCATGGGTTCAGCAGAGACAAAATGTAATCTCACATTTGAAGAATTGTGCGATATAGTTGCACCCATAGCTGAAAAACGGGGAGTTGAAAGAATATATCTGTTCGGTTCAAGAGCCCGCGGAGATAATGGCGAGGAAAGCGACTATGACTTCTACATCATGCCGGGGCGCATCCGCAGCCTGATGGGGCTGGGCGGCCTTATGAATGATCTTGAGGAAGCTCTCGGAACCGGAGTGGATATCATCACCGAAGATCCGCACATCAAAGAAAACTTCATGAAAGAGATGTTACGCGACAGAAGACTCGTCTACGAAGTTTGATATCAGGCGCATAGCCCTCAGGGAGATCAGGCAGAACGAGACTTGCTGACTGCAGCACGGCGTCGTCGCGGCTCGGGTGCGCCGTTGGCTTTGGTTCGAATCCGGATGGGCCCGCTCCCTACTTGACCATTGTTTCATACTATAGAGCAGATCTCTGCCCGGTGCGGTCGTCTTACTGTTCCTCTATACTTCATTCTGTATTCATTTGGTATATTTAGTGCCTGTTTGATACATAATCCATATATAGCCTCCAATAGTGAAAAATACCACTCTACAGCGTATACGTCGCCCTTAAATCATCATTTATAGATAGATTCTCTAGAAAAACCTCCATATTTAATAAAACCTACCTGGGGCACAAAATCATGCCCATTGTATCAACTTGCATACTCCATATTTTAGCCAGCATACCCCGTTATATTCAAGAATATCTTCACAATATATTACTAATTATTTTCGTTTTTGTCTGTGTATGTCCTCCTTTCAAGTAAAAAGAATTACAGGATTTAAATATATATTACCTATATTTTATAGTTTGTAGATATAGATATTATTATATTGTACATGTACATAATGTAGAACCATGGACGTAAGGCGTGTACAGATAACGGGAGGGTCGTCATTCATGATAACCCTTCCGAAAGAATGGGCAAATTCGGTTGGGCTGAACAAAAACGATACAGTAGGTGTTCAGTCGCAACCGGACGGCAGCTTGACATTGTATCCCAAGGGCAATGCCCCGGTACCCAAGCGCTGCACAAAGACAATCGATGCTACGAAGATCAAAGACCGCGGATTCCTGAACAGGCAGCTTATAGGCGCATATATCGCGGGACATACATCTATGTTGATCACAACGGAGCATCCTATTCCGAGTGCAGTATCAGGTGCGATCGCCAACTTCGTACAGACCGCCATCGGTCTTGAGATAGTCGAAGCTGACGATACGCATGTGCTTATCTCGGACCTCTTGGAACACAAAGCCATAGAGCCGAAGAAAACAATTGAAAGGATGAAGCTGTTGATCAAAGGGATGATACATGATATGTACGAGGCCGCCTACACCGGCAACCTCGATATCATAGCGGACATGAAATCCAGAGACGTGGAGATAGACAGGATCTACTGGCTTATAGCCAGGCAGTGCAACATATGTCAGAAGAGTCTTTCGACTTCCAGCAGATTGGGTCTCCCGCTGCCTGAGCTGACCGCCTGCCTTTCTCTGACCAGGATCTTGGAGGTAATAGGCGATCATATAATTGTGGTGTCTAAATACCTCATGAAAATGTCAGAAAATGACTGCACCTTCACCAAGATAGACCGGGATACGTACGACTACGGAATGAAGGCCATAGAACTCCTGACGAACGCTGTGAAAAGCTGGGTCGACAAAGATATGGAACTGGCCGAGAAGATGGTAAAGGAATCCGATCTGATAATGGAGATGACCTGCAAAGCCTCGAAAACGGCCGTGTTGACAGACTGTCTGTCAATAACTCCCAGAGACTTGGTGCTGTTCAGCGCGAAAAGGCTGTCAGAGTACTGCAAGCTCATTGCCGAAACTTCATTCAATGTCGCCATGGAGTGATGGCGATTCTAAACTTCTTAACACAAACCTTAACTTCATACTTTTCTAAATGCTAGCCATTATTTGTAGCAGGTGTTCTAAAAATTAAAAAGTTAAAGTAATGAGATAGAGCGTTCAATAACAGAAAAACGAATGCCGAAAACGACGGTCAAAGATGTTATTGGATTTCAAAATTGATGTGCTGGATATAGAGTAAGGTGGGCCCGCCCAGATTTGAACTGGAGTCAATAGCACCCCAAGCTACAAGGATACCAAGCTACCCCACGGGCCCTTAATTGGTTTTGTTAAATGGTTTATCCGAGAGGCGCTATCTCTCCGATGAGGTCCGCATGGGATACGATCATCCTGCGGCAGCAGTATCTCTCGAACCCGAGGCTGTTCAGGACATCCTTGGGGTTCTCTCCCATGCCTACGCGCTTGACATACTCGGGGTACGCGCTTCCGACCACCTTTCCGCATGTGAAACATCTCACCGGTATTATCATGATATCACCTTAACGATATGACTTCTGCTTCTTGGCGCGGGCGCCGTGTCCGAGGGGGTTCTTGGGAAGCTTCCTTCTGTCATCGTTGATGATGAGCGTTCTGTCGTACGCTCTGAACACCGCTTCCATCTCTTCGTCTTTGTAGAAGTCGACCAGGCCTCTCGCTATCGCGGTCCTTGCCGCTGCGGCCTGACCCATCACTCCTCCTCCGTTGACAAGCACCGCTATGTCCACTCCGGACGCCTTCTCGGGCACAAGACCCAGAGGCTCCTGGATCTTGAGTCTTGCCAGTTCCGGGCCGTATGTTTCCAGAGGCACTTTGTTGATCGTCACCCTGCCGGTACCCTCTTTGACGGTCGCTCTCGCGATCGCAGTCTTTCTTTTTCCGCTTGTATTTACGTGCTCCATGAGATCATCTCACGTTGGATCCCAGGAATTTTGAGACGGCTCCCAGGGTTGTGTATTTGCCGGTGATCTCTCTGTCTGCCTCTTCGGGCCTCAGTTTGTCGCATGATTCGAACTGCTTAGGCGTCCCCACGAACACGTGGAGCCTCCTGTATGCGTCCCTTCCGCTGCTCGTCTTCCAAGGTATCATACCTCTGACGCAGCGCTTGAAAAGCAGATCCGCCCTGCGGGGATAGAAGGGTCCTTTCCTCTTCGTGGTGTCTCCGCGGTCGACCTTTGCTTTGAAGTCGGCGAATACGATCTCTTTCCGACCCGTTATCACAATTGCTTCCGCATTGAGGATCACTACCTCTTCCCCGCCCATGATCATTTCGGCGACATTGCTGGCAAGCCTGCCGTGGATCAGTCCTTTTGCATCAATGACCGTAACCATTCATATCACCTCATGATCCTCACATTGGAACCCTCTGGATTGGTTTCCATGAGCTCCCTTATTGTCAACGTCCTTCCTCCGGCGGCGGTTATGCCCGCCGCTGCGGCATCCGAGAAACTGTATGCTGCCACTGTCATCTTCTTTGTTACGCTGCCTGCGGCGAGAACTTTTCCGGGGACGATCACAGTGTCCCCGTCCTTCGCATACCTTTCAAGTTTGCTGAGGTTTGCTTCGGCCCAGTTCCTTTTCGGTTTCTCAAGCCTAAGCGCTATGTCTCGCCAGATGGCAGCTCCGTTCTCCCTCGTCTTTGCCTTGAGGTCTGATATCAAGGCAATGAGGTAGGGATTCGTTTTGAAGCTTTCACTCATTTTCTGACTCTCCCGACATTGGGTAACCGTCGTATGGGGAGGTTGTTTATAAAACTATCTTGGCTTTTCTTTTTATTATAGGAAGAACATTCGTGTGCGCACCTATTTAATAGTCTCCAGCATTCACATGTCGCAGTTGGTGATACCCTGATAAGATTCGGACCGGCCGGAATACCATTGTCCTGTAAAGGGCGAACACTGAAAGACGGGATAGAGGACGTGCACAACCTGAGCCTTAACGCTCTCGGGATCCAGATGGTGAGGGCGGGTGTGTACGGAAGATATCCGAACGAGGAGGAAGTGGGCATCAGGATCAGAGATGTCACAGACGGCTTTGTCATAGAGCTGGAGAGGGGGGGTGAGCTGATATCCGATCCGGAGACCGTCATAGAGGAAGAAGACGGCCTCATCTATATGTCGTCAGGAATAACCAACAATTTCGGCGAACTTTACGGCATCGGGAACATAGCAAAGAGACTGGACGTTAACATATCGCTGCACACCCCATACTATATGGACCTGGGTTCGAACAACGAGCTGACCGGATCGTGCATCGACAGCATAAGAAGGGCGGCGACCATCGTGAACGCCCTTGACGGAGATGTCGTGGTCACCAACCTGGGCCTTTACACGGGAAAGCTTCCCGAAGAGGAGATAGATGCCAACATCGAAGAGAACGTCGCGGCGATAATGGATTGGTGGAAAGACAACAGGATCAGGCCGAAACTCGGCGTGGAGATAACCGGCCATCAATCGGTATACGGCTCGCTGGACCAGGTGCTGGACCTCTGCGACTCCATTGACGGGGTCGTTCCGGTGATCAACTTCCCCCACCACCATTCGAGGACCAACGGCTCTCTGATGGAATCGGAGGACTTCCTTGAGCTTCTGCAGCAGGTCGAACCATATTGCAAGGACATGATCCACACGGCCTTCGCCGGCGTCGAATACAGCGACGGGAACGAAAAAAGGCTTACTCCGATAAAGAAGGGGGACCTGAGGTTCGAGCCTCTGGCGGAGGCGCTCTGCGACCTCAAGCCGGAAGCGACGATAATATCCGCATCGCCTCTGCTGGAACATGACGCCATGTACATGAGGATCATCAACGAGAGGGTCTTGAGCAAAAGGGTCGCCAGGGCGCTGAAGGAAAAGAGAAAAGCGGAAATGGCCGTTGCCGCAGAGGAATGAGACCTTGCAGGAAACGATGGATTACCTGAAAGAACGCTGCAAAGCCGTGGTGTATTCGATACCCGGAGAGGACTGGGATACCCTTATCGATCTTATCATTTCAAAGGAGAAGATATTCGTCTACGGCTCCGGCAGGTCCGGCCTCATCGGACAGCTGTTCTCGGTCAGGATGGTCCAGATCGGATTGAAGGTCCATTTCGTGGGCGACATGACCACTCCGATAATCGGGAAGAACGACCTTACGATACTTGTTTCGAACACCGGCCGTACGATGTCGGTCGTCCAGACGGCGGAGATCGCCAGGCGCATCGGCTCACACGTCGTGTCGCTGACGTCGTCGGCGACAAGCAGGCTTGCGGCGGCATCGAACACCACCATCCTCCTTAAGATCGAGAAGGATGCGATGGATCCGGTACTGGCTCCGCTCGGTACGATATTCGAGGATACAGTGCTCTTCTTCTTCGACTGCATAATACCGGAGCTGATGAAAAGGCTTAACGTCACGGAAGAGGACATGCGGAAAAGACATGCCATATGGGTATGATCACGTCAGGATTATCATCGGGACCTTCTGCGGTTCGCCGCCTATGCATGAGAATGCTGCCAGAGTGGAATCGGACGGGTCGATCACAACGGCAAACCCTGTCTCGTTACCGAATATGCCCGTATGTGTCCTTATGTCTATGTCCGAAAGATAACACCCTATCCCGAGATGCGAGTGATACCATCCTACCACCGCATCCCCTTCGCACTTGTCGATAGAATCGAACAGATCCTCTATGGCATCCCTGCTGAACCTTACGCTCGCCTCATCCGCATCCAGGCCGGACGTGGCCGTATCCGTTACCCTCACGTAAATGCCGCCCTCATCTTTCAGAATGTGTCCTATCAGCAGGCCCATCACCTCTTTGTTTTCCAGATATCCCGCATCCGCATGGTCCGTCATTGACGCTATCGTCCCTTCGGTGATGTAAAGTGACACGCCTTTCACCGGCCTTGTCCTGAATTCTATGTCTGGCGCGTCCGAGGAGATTATCTTAGGCGTCGTGCTCACCGTACCTTACTTTGGCTTCGAACTTCGGCTTGTTCTTGACATACCACTTCGCCGCTTCCATGCAGGAGTCCGTGCCGTAGGGGTTCATCGGATTCGGGTCTGAGATCAGCTGTTCCACCCCCTTAACAAAAGAAAGGAGCGACGACCCGAATGACCAGTTGTCAAGCGTCTTCACGCAGACGAATCCGCCGTCGCCTGGCATCATTATGTTCGGATGGAATATGGGGGTCATCCACCTTGCCCTCGGCCTTTCGTACGGATAGTTGTCTGACACCACAATGGCAAAGACATGATCGTTGCCTATCTCGTCCCTGGATATCCTTGCGGGAGTGTTTTTGAGCGATATGCTTATCTCGATCGGGAATCCCGCGTTCTCCGGCACCGGGGGGATCCTTATCCTCAGGTGATCGTTAAGGCCGAGGATCTCATTGTTGATCCTCTTTATCAGCACAGGTTTTACCAGGCCCATCTCAGCTTCCGCCTTCCGGGTCCGGGATCATCTCAATGACGTCGTCATCTCTGAGGTTTATCTCATCTATGCTCTGGCTCTTGTTGAGGAGTTTCGATCCTTTTCTGAGAACATAGGCGCCGGCATCCTTCCCCCAATACTCAGCGGCGGTGTCGATTATATCTTCCACAGACTCATATGACTCCAGTTCCATCCTTATGGATGAGCTGTTCAGCGTGTTGACCACGGTAATTCTGACGGTCATTTCAATTCCTCCGTATAGTGATTCGAACAGTTACGATCCTCCGGGATCTCGAGATACTGCATAGTTCCCGACATCCCGTCGTAGTACATGACATTCATGATACTCAACTCCCTCTTACCTGATAATATTTTCATCGCTTCCCTTACCTGCACGGCCGCGATCACCGACGTTGTCGTTATCTCCGCCGCCAGTTTAGGCACGAAAATTGTGCCTCCTCCGGTGCAGGAGAACCTTTCGTCCATCAGCTTCATGTGGGAGCTGTTCATCCCGCATTCAAGACACGGCCCGCTTTCGAACACGACCTGTACCTTACCTCTGAAACCGTCCGTGGCGCCGTCTATGTACGGTATCCTGTGGTATCTCGCATGGGAATTGGCGTGGAGTCTGGCGGATATGTTGTCGAGACATCCCATCACGATGTCGAAATCCCAGTCCTCCAGTTCCTGTATCATTGATGTAAAGGGAGTTATCTTTGTTCCTGAGTGGAGCTCGGACGCCCTTTCCGCTACGGCCTCCGCTTTATTCCTTCCTGCGTCGGCCTCTCTGAAGAATACGCATCTGCTGAGGTTGGACGGGACGATGCGGTCCATATCCGCGACGGTGATGTCACCGAATCCCGCCAGCAGCATACATTTTATGACCTCGTTCCCCAGCGCGCCCGCGCCCGCCACCAGGCATCTGGATGTCCGTATCTTTTCGATGTCGAGCCAGCCTATCCTTTTCATCCTGTCGAACCGGTCGGCGTCGTATTCCCTTGCTTTCACGCGGTACCCCCTCATTGTGCGTATAAACTGTTGGCGGCCGGACGCCGGTGTCCGTCCCCGAGTTATGCTACAGTTAACACGAGTCTGTTTTAAAAAGGCTGACATAGCGAGAGACGCCGGTAGTTGGGCAGTTCGGATTCGCCGACCACTTCAAACCCGGCGAACCCGGAACCGACCCGGTAGGAGACATATACTTATGCGACAACCATCCGGTAAAGTCCGGATAACTGTCGTCATAGGCGGTATCAGGACCGTCATTATTCTTGATATTCCCTGAACGACAGGCGAGCGGTTCCCGTAAGGAACCCGGTCCTTTCGGGAACCGTTACGTCCTCCTGATCTTCAGCATAGGTATGCTTGATTATAAGTATGACGCGGGGGCCGTGCTCGGCTGACCGTGTTAATTCTGTCATCTGTCGTATGATACGGCTAAAGCGCGGCAGGATGAGGCGAGAGATTTAAACCATGACCGCGATGAACCGTCATGACCGTGAAGCTGCCCGAACACGACCACTGCAAAACATGCGGGGATCCCGTACCTTTCGACCAGGCGTACTGTTCGGAGGACTGCTATTGGAAGGAACAGGCCAGGATCAAAAAGGAAAAGAAGGATAACATGCTTTTCGCGGTCTTGACCGTGGTGAGCGTGGCGGCGATACTGGCGGTCGGTATCTTTATGCAGGCGTCATAAGCGGGACCTTACCTTACCGACATTGTGCACCCTCAGTATCCTTGCGCCGTTGTCAGCGGCCGTTACGGATGCCGACGCCGTAGCCTCATCCGTTTCCATATCTGGGTAATAGTGAGAAAGGAATCTTTTTCTGGACGGCCCTATGAGAACGGGGTATGCGCTGCTGAACCATCCGCTGTTCTCTACGATCATCATGCTCTGTTCATGGGTCTTTCCGAAACCTACGCCCGGATCAAGTATGATGTTCCTTTCCTTCATCCCTTTGCTTATGACGTGCTCCGCCCTCTTGCTGAGGAATCTTTTGATCTCACTGAGGGCGTCTCCTTCCATCGTATCCGTTCCGAGAGTTTTCGGCGTCCCGTGCATGTGCATGATCACCGCCGGGATATCATTGGATATCGCGATATCGGCCATGGTCTCATCCCTCAATCCCCAGATATCGTTGATGAGGGATGCGCCCGCCGATACTGCCTCTTCCGCGACATGCGGCTTAGCAGTGTCTATCGAGATGGGGATATCAACAGTAGGAACCAGATCTCTTATCACTCCGATGACCCTCCGGATCTCTTCTTCCTCGGTAACGGTATCGGAGCCGGGCCTTGAGGATTCCCCGCCCACATCCAGCATATCGGCGCCTTCGTCTATGAGATGGTAAGCGCGTTCCAGCGCGCTTTCCTTTGATAGGTACGCGCCCCCGTCCGAGAAGGAATCGGGGGTGACGTTCAGTATCCCCATTATCAGCGGCCGGCCAGTCGGCCTTTTCCAAAGATCGGAGGGATGCATCGTCAGAGGTATGCGTCGACCAGTTCCGTCAGGTCCATGATCTTCACCTTGCGGTCGCCGACCGCCGAGACCAGATTCGCAACGCAGAACGGACATGCCGTGACTATTATGTCGGCGAAATTCGCTTCGTCCAGTCTTGTAGAGGCAATATCCTTCGCTTCCTCCGGGTAGGCTGACCTTACTCCTCCGCCTCCGCCGCAGCAGTGGCTTGAGGCCTTGTTGAACTTCATCTCCTTGAAATTCAGGTCGGGGAACTTCTTCAGCACCTCTCTCGGGGGACCATAGACCTTGCAGTGCCTTCCGAGGTGGCACGGGTCGTGATATGTCAGCTTGACGTTGCCGAGGGGTTTCAGCTTAAGGTCCTGCTTCGCCAGGTACTCAGACATGTGCAGCACCTCGAAAGGAACATCCACGAATTTGGGGTACTCCGTCTTGAACATCCTGTAACAGCCCGAGCAAGAGAGGATCAGTGTCTCGATGCCGAGCGCTTTTATCGCTTCCACGTTCTTCTTCATCAGCTCTATGCTCTTCTCTTCATCCGCGCCGATCCTCTGAAGGACCGAGCCGCAACACACTTCGTCGATCGTGGTGAAGTCCTCGCCCAGTTTCTTCAGTATTGAGAGCGACGCCGCGGCTATCTTCTTCTCTCTGTACGTGGCTGTACATCCCGCGAAGTAGCCGATCTTAGCTTTGCGCGGCTTCATCCCGAGGGTCTCGGCCACAGACTTCTCTTCCGAGTATGGATTGTTGTACTTCAGAATGCTGTCCACGATCGCTTTGTGCTTGGGAAGTATGTATCCGTTCTTCACAAGGTCGGCGCGGCACAGCTCTATTATCTCAACAATGTCCACAGTCGACGGGCAGCGTCTGGAACAATCTGCGCATGTGGTGCAGGTGTACATGTTCTCCACAACGGAGTCATCCGCCTCCAGCTGTCCGGTGAGCAGCCCGTAGGTCTGGATTATCCTCCCCCTTGACACAGCCGAATCCCACCCGATCGATTTGAACGACGGGCATACGCTCTTGCAGAACCCGCACATGGTGCAGGTGTTCAGCGCCTCTTTCACTTTCTTTATCTTATCTGTCTCGAAACCGCTCATCTTATTCAACTCTGGGTATTGTTACGCTTCCGTCCATCAGTACTATGACCTTCGCGTCAGGCTTCTGTCTGAGCGCTTCCTTCACAGCGGCGTCCACCGTCGGGAACGGCGTGATGTTTGCCGCCTTTATCATCTCCGGGTCCAGGTCTGTCACCGCCCATATGTCGGCCCAGACCGCTATCTCGGCCATCTTGGCCGCTTTGTGGTATCCGAGTTTGTATTCTTTGCTCAGGTTCTCAAGCACCTGCTTAGGGTCCTTCGAAGAGGAGAGCTGCGTAAGGAACGTCGCGTGCCCCACGCCCTCCCTGCACTTGGAGACCATTATTATCCTTCCCCCCTCCTTAAGCGCCCATTTTCCGTTGTCCAGAGCTTTCTGCGACTGGTAAAGGTCCACGTCCATGGGGTAGGGGGCGACCGATATCACGATGTCCGCCTTCTCGGGTATTGGAACGGAGAACACCTGGTTGGCCCATTCCACCGCCTGATCGAATGCCGGGTTCAGGCTTCCGGACGCGACCTTGTATATGTGCTGATGACGGTCGAGGACCATCTGTATCGAAAATATCTCTTTGCCCTTGACCACTTCCAGGGCATCCATCATGTCCTCGTGCACCGGGTTGCCTTCAAGGACCAGGGACTGCGCCTCCTCTCTCATCGCCAGTTTGTGATTGGTCTCTATTGTCAGGTATGACGCTACTCCAGGGAGGAACGATTTTCTTCCTCCGGTGTACCCGGCGAAGTAGTGAGGTTCGACGCTTGTGATTATCACGAGTCTGTCGGCCTCCACGGCGATCTTGTTGACCTCCATCGGGGTGCCGTTCTTGGACTTGCCGAGATTGACGCATTCGGATTTCTTGGCGTCGTGGGAAATTATCCTGTCCTTGAGATATGCGTAATGTTTACCGAATACGAAATCGTATTCCTCCTGGGTCATATCTCTGTGGGTTCCCGTGGCGATCAGATATCTGGCTTCGCGCAGGTCCATCCTTTTCGATAGCGCGTCAAGCACTTTCGCGGTGGGCGTCGGCCTTGTTCCGTCGTTGACTATGAAGACTATATCCTTCCCGCCTTCCAGGAATTTGGACAGCGACCCGTACCCGATGGGGTTGTCTATGGATCCGTTTATCACTTCGTCCGGATCCCCGCATTCGACATCCATGGGATAGAATGTTCCTACGTAGTTCTTATCCGGAACCTCCGTCCTCTGGACCCCGTCCTTGCCGTATTTGATATCGATTTTCATTTGAGACCGTCCCAGTGGATTGTTGCCACTAATATTAATTATTTATTCGCGGCAGGGGCCGAGCCGCCATCGGATAACTTATTTAGCGGCCGCAGTTATACTATTTGCAATGGTTTCTTTGAAAGAATTGGGAGAAAGAGAGCTTATCCGGGTCATTCAGAGCATAATCCGGCGGTCGCCGGGCCTGGGCCCTGGGGACGACTCCGCTCTCATCCCCTCGTCCGGCGGGGACACGGTCGCCTGCACGGACAGCGTAACGTTCGAGAGACATTTTCCTAAAGGAATGACCTACGAGGAGTTCGGGTGGATGGCCGCGGCGGTCAACATAAGCGATCTGGCCGCCATGGGCGCGGAGCCCGTCGGTCTGCTTGCCGCCCTCACTATGCCGCCGGAGCTCGATGCCGATTCTCTGTACGATATCATGGCCGGAATGGACAAATGCGCCGGATCTTTCGGAGCCCACATATATGGCGGGGACACCAAGTTCGGGTGCGGAGCCGTGTCGTGCACAGCGATCGGTTCTATGAACGGGAGGACTCCCATGCTCAGATCAGGCGCGATGCCCGGGGACGTGGTGGCGGTCACCGGTTCGCTGGGGTCGGCGGCGGCCGGATTCTTCGCGGGGGAGAATGACCTAGACGGCTATGTGTCCTCTTCCTCCCTCATGACGCCCATACCCCGCGTCGGGGACGGAATTGCCCTGTCGTCATCCGGTGCGGTGACCTCCTGCATCGATCTGTCGGACGGGCTTGCGGAGGGGGCGAAGAGCGTCTGCAGAGCCAGCCGTGTCGGGATGGAGATCCACATGGCCTTCCTGCCGGAAGGGGACGGCGTGGACCTCGTATCATCCGAGACCGGCGTCACCAAAGAAGAGATGATGCTTTATTGGGGCGGAGATTACGAACTGCTTTTCACATTCGACAAGAAGGAAATGGAAGCACTGTACTCTCAGGACGTGGATTTTTCCGTAATCGGTATAGTTACGAACGACGATGCGCCCTACATAAACTACGGGGACAGAAGAGAGGCGATGGGAAACGGCAGGCATTAATCCGAACATTGAAGCTAGACATTACCACCGGGACGGTGAAAGGTACATCTGCGACCTGTGCCCGCACAGGTGCAGGATACCGACGGAGGGATTCGGAGTATGCTTGTCCAGAAAAGGCGAGGAGGATAAACTGATCGCCAACAATTACGGTAAGGTCTCGTCCTTCAGCGTAGACCCCATCGAAAAGAAGCCGTTCTACCATTATTACCCAAAGACCAAGATATTCTCCATCGGAGGGATCGGATGCAACATGTCCTGCAGACACTGCCAGAACTATGCGATATCCATGTCCCCTTCCGGCAGGAAGCGCACCACCTACGAGTCTCCGGAGGAGATCGTCGCCTTCTGCAGGAAAGAGAGGTTCGACGCGATCGCATTCACTTACAACGAGCCGGTGATCTGGTTCGAGTATATCATGGATATAGTGGAGGAAGCGCCCGATCTGAGATGTGTGCTGGTGAGCAACGGCCTGATCTGCGAGGATCCCCTGAAAGAGCTGTGCGGAGTGACCGACGCGATGAACATAGATATCAAAGGTTTCACCGACGAATTCTATACCAAGGTCTGCGGCGCGCATCTGGATGACGTCATGAGGTCCTCCGAGATAGTGAGCCATGAGGGGGTGCACCTGGAGCTCACATACCTGGTCATACCTGGATACAATGACTCTGCACGAGAGATAGAGCAGTTCTCCTCGTGGGTACGCGACAAGCTGTCCCCGGAGACCCCCGTACATTTCTCAAGATTCCATCCCGACAACAAGATGCTGGACGTCCCCATCACTCCCCTGGAGACGCTGCATATGTGCAGAGCGATCGCGATGGAGTGCGGGCTCGAGTATGTCTATGTGGGGAACGTGCTGTCCGACGACGCCTCGGACACGTACTGCCCCAACTGCGGGGCGCTGGTGATCCGCCGCACGGGGTATCTCGTCGACCTTGTGGCGCTGAACGGCGACCGCTGCGCCCAGTGCAGACACAGGATGCACATCAAAATATGAGGAACAGCGGATTGCCTATCAGAACTATCGCCGCCGTTGCGGCGGCGATCATTATCACAAAAGGTATCATGGGGGTCACCCAGACCTCCTCGCGTCCGGCTTCCCTGAGCCTTGCGTATATGCCTGGTATGTCCTCGTCCTTAGGTATCTTTATGGATACCGGCTCGCCGTCTATTATGTCCTCGATGGGCCAGACATCGGAACTCTCCGCTTTCGATATCTCCATCCTGTATCCTGAGAACATCCTTTTGCTCGGACCGCCTGCTTTTGCATTCCTCGCTATGAAGTACATTATAACTGGAACGGTCATCACCGCGGCCAGGAACAGGACAGATATTGAAAGAACGAATATCTGACTGGCAATATTGCCGGGTATGTCCACCAGCGGCAGCCCGAGGAAGCTTGGGTACAGAGGGAACATGACCGAAAGCGTGACCAGACACTTCACGTCCGCCCCGCCCCGCACTATTCCGAGAATGTACATCCCCACATAGATAAGGTAGCACAGGGGTATCGAGGCCCACGCGATCATGATATGCTCGGACATATTCGGATAAAGAGGCACGACGAAAAGCAAAGCCATAACGGCATAGAACGCGAGCGGATTGAACTCTCTGTCCCAGAGGATGTCCAGAATGATCATTGCCGTTCCTGCGGCAAGACAAACGTACTCCCACCTGAACCCGGTCAGGTAGATCGAGTAGGAAACAGCAAAGATCAATCCGGCGATGCCCAGCACCATCCAGTGCCTGTCTGAGACCTCTCTTTCCTTCCAATCGCTTATGCTTGCCGATGCCAGCACCGCCATCGTTATGACGAACGCAGAAAGCCCGAGTATCTCTTCCGTCTCCACGGACCATCTAACGCATCAACAGATATTATTTTATTCTATTATAGGGTCCTGGTCCTCATGAGACCGGCGAAAGTCCCAGCCTTGCTGTTGGTTGTCGCTGCAGCATCAATGCTGTTGATCCTGCCCGCGGCGGCCCCCGTCTCGGCGGTCACCGGCCCCGACGCCCTCCCGGGAGAAGTGGGACTGGTATTGTACGGACACGACGATCTTGAGATCAACGCTGGTTCTTCCGAAAGTTTCTGGATTGAGGTCGTCAATTACGTAGTCCCTTCAGGGCCCGATACGTCCCATTCCAGGATGATATCGGTGAGCTTCGATTCCGCGCCGGGCATATCGGTCTACGTGGACGAAGCGGACAGAAATTTCACTCTCAAAGGAGATACGTACCAATCCATCAAGGTCTCGGTCGATGTCGGAAGGTACGCTGCTGCCGGCACATATAATGTCGGCATCATCCTGACAGTGACGTCCATGTATGAGGATCCCGAACCCGTTCCGACAGGTCCGGTGTGGGTGAAAATTGTCGTGCTGTCGCCTCTGTCGTCAGGAGACGCTTACAACAAGATACTGGGGGTGTTCGACAATCCTCTCCCGGAACCTTTCGACGGCCCCCTTGCGTCCGCTGTGATCACTTTCATACTCTGGCTGATCATCGGCGCCCTTGCCGTGGTCATACTGGTGCCTCTTATCCTCCGCATCTTCACTCACAACTATGAAGAAGAGAGCAAAAAACTGAGGAAAACCGTCAGGACATTCGCCCCTCCCGTGCTTTTGCTGTATGCATTCGATAACAGCCTCCGCGTGTACGGCGCATCCGAAGAGATAGTGGGGGTGGCCGAGAGCTGGTTCGAGATATTCTACATAGTGCTGGGAGCGATGATCGCCTGGATGGTCTACCTCATATTCATCCAGCACGCGATATCCAAGATGTCGAAGAACAAGCGCATCGGCCAGCGGGACGTCGATATCGAGCCGCTTCTGCGCCTGCTGGGGAAACTGGTGATCTCGGTGATGGCCGTGGCTTTGATGCTGTCCGTCTGGGGATTCAACCTAACCGCCATAATAACGGGCGCGGGAATAGTCAGCCTGGGTATAACGCTGGGGGCGCAGAACATACTGAACCAGTTCTTCAGCGGCATGGTCCTGCTGCTTACCCGCCCCTTCAAATCCGGGGACCTTGTGAAGATCGGCAGCAGCAGCATGATCTATAAGGTGTCGGCGGTGAACATAATGAGCACAGTCTTCGAGAACTGGGACAATGAGGAGACGGTGATAATGCCCAACAACATGGTATCTTCTTCGGCAATAGTGAACCTGACCGGGGACGGCCTGATCTATAAGGTCACCGTGTTCATGAACATCGCGTACGAGAACGATATCGATCTTGCGAAAGAGATCACGAAGGTCGCCGCGGAGGAACACCCGAATGTCATAACAAACGGGTCCGTGAGCCCTCCTTCAGTGAGGGTGTCGGCATTCCTCGACTCTGGCATAGAGCTCAGACTCGCCTGCTACGTCTACGACTTCAACGACAGCGGGAAGATCTGCGGGGAGCTGAGAGAGGCGATATTCAAGTCCTTCAAGAAGAACGGGATAAGCGTGCCGTTCCCGCAGATAGACGTCCACCTCGACCCCGTCAGCAGAGAAGACCTTCGGAAAGACGATTGATCCCGCCCGCCGCCAACGATGTTTTTCGTTGATTCTTTGACGTCTACATGGCAATTTTTATATTATAGTTAGGCTTATGCGCAAATGGTTTACGAAATCAAGCAATTGTGGTGATTCGATGATAGACAACCTTGACAAACGGATATTGGAGATCCTGAAGAAAGATTCCCGCCGCCCCTTCGTGGAGGTGGCGAATCAGCTGGGTGTGTCCGAGGGGACGGTAAGGACCAGAGTGCATAAGATGACCGAAGAGGGAGTGATCAGAGGTTTCACCATCAAGACCAGCTCCAAGAATGTCAAGGCCTTGGTGGAGATAAGGATAGACGTTAACACTGACACCGAAGAGATAGCTAAGGAACTGGCGAGCTACGAGGGAGTGACCGAAGTGTTCGAGGTCACCGGCGACCAGGACATAATCGCCTTGGTGGACGTCGATACGTCCCAGAACCTCAACGAGATCATCGAGAAAGTAAGAAGATATGAAAATATACTCAGTACCCGTACCCGGCTCATATTGAAAGAACACTTCGGAGAGAATTGAGATGTTCAGAGGTACGTCCACCGCAATAATAACGCCGTTCACCAAAGACAACAAGGTCGACGAGGAAGGCCTCAGGAGACTTGTGGAATTCCAGGAGGAGAACGGCATAGGCACGATAGTCCCGTGCGGATCCACAGGAGAGTCGGCGATGCTGACCCACGAGGAGCATATACGAGTGGTGGAAGTGGTGGTGGACCACGTGAAGAGAGCGAAGGTGGTGGCGGGCGCCGGCAGCAATTCGACGGCGGAGGCCGTGATGCTGAGCAAGCGTTCCGAGGACCTCGGGGTCGACGGCCTGCTCTCGATCTCCCCCTATTACGTCAAGCCCACTCAGGAAGGCATATATCAGCATTTCAAGGCGATAGCCGAATCCGTGGATATCCCGATCGTCGTCTATAACATCCCTGGGAGGACGGCCTCGAACATCACCGCAGAAACAATGATCAGGATGGCGGGGATCGATGGGATATGCGCGGTGAAAGAAGCAAGCGGCAACATCGACCAGGTCAGAGAGATAATAAAGAATAAGCCAAAGGGATTCGAGGTCCTAAGCGGGGACGATGCATTCACCCCCGCGCTCATACGCAGCGGCGGCGACGGGGTGATCTCCGTGACGTCGAACTGCCTTCCCGGAAAGATGGGAGAGCTGGTCCGCGCGCTCCTTGAGGGCAACAATGCCTCAGCTGACAAGATGATCGCCGAACTTACTCCGGTGTTCGATGCGCTGTTCGTCGAGACCAACCCCATTCCTATAAAATATGTCATGTCCAAGATGGGGTACGGGTCCGGAGCGCTGAGACTTCCGCTGACCGAAATTACCGATAAGAGCCGCGCGTCCGTCGACGATGCGCTGAAGAGCGTTGGGTTGTGATGAAATGATTAACGTAGCATTGGGAGGCGCAACAGGCAAGATGGGGCGTACGGTCTGTGACATCATACAGAAGAGCAGTGACATGAGACTCGTCGGCGCGATGATCGCACCGACGGAGGAGATGTTCGGGAAGGAGATATACCCGGGGATCATCGCGAAGGGACAGGACAGCCTTGATGAGGTGCTGGAGAATGCCGATGTCTATGTTGACATAACGGCGCCGCAGGCCGCCGCGAACATCATCACCAAGATACCTGCAAAGGGAGTGAACATCGTCCTCGGCACGACGGCGATACCCGATGACGTGATAAAGAAGATGGGGGACGAGATCGCCAAGAACAAGACGTCCGCCGTCCACTCGGCGAACTTCGCCGTGGGCATCAATGTGTTCTGGAAGATGTGCGAGATACTCGCGGCGTCATTGAACGATTATGATATAGAGGTGATAGAGGCGCATCACAACCAAAAGGTGGACGCGCCGTCCGGCACAGCGGCGGAGGCCGTGAAGCGGATGATGAGGACGACCGGCATCGAAGACATCACATACGGCCGCGAGGGCGTGACCGGAGCGAGAAAGAGGGAGATCGGAGTGCATTCTATACGCGGCGGCGATATTGTCGGCGACCATACGGTCATATTCGCCGGAAGCGGAGAAAGGATAGAGCTGAAGCACAGCATGGGCTCGAGAGATGCGCTCGCCAAAGGTTTCATAGAATCCATAAGATGGGTCTATGGAAAGAAGGACGGAAAGGTCCACAGTCTGAACGAGGTTTTGGGTCTATGATGAAGGTCATGAAATTCGGGGGTACCAGCGTCGGTTCCCCCGAGGCCCTGCAGAGGGCGGTAAGGATAATAACGCACGAAAAGAACGACAAGGTAGTTGTGGTATCGGCAATGTCCGGCATAACCAATTTCCTTGTGAACGGGGTCGAAAACCTTCCCAAAAATAAAGAGGAGCTCATCGAAGGGTTTGAGAAGAAGCATCTCGAAGCCGCCGGGCTGTTGCTCAAAGAAGAAGAGATGGCGGAGTTCATGAATGACTTTAACATAAGGATGGCAAAGTTCAGAGATCTTCTTGACGATGAGGACGCTTCGAAGGACCCTTACTACAAAGATAACATAACCTCTCAGGGAGAGAGGTTCTCCTCCCTGATACTCAGTTGCGCGCTGAGGGGGGCCGGCGAGAAGACAGTCGCGCTCACTTCGGAGGATTGCGGGATATGTGCGGAGGGGAGGCCCCTCTCCGGAAGCGCCAACCTGCAGAAGACCGAATCGGCGATGATGATGAAGGTCAAACCTTACGTCGATGACGGCGTGATCCCCGTGATCACCGGGTTCTACGGCATAAAGGAGGACGGGTTGCCGCTTACCTTCGGCAGGGGGGGAAGCGACTATTCCGCGGCGGTTGTGGCCAACGCGATGAACGCGGACCTGCTGGAGATCTGGACGGATGTGGACGGCTTCATGTCCGCCGACCCCCGGATAGTGCCGGATGCGGTGAAGATCGACGAGATGAATTTCGGCGAGGCGGCGGAGCTCGCATACTTCGGCGCCAAGGTCCTTCACCCCAGGACCATAGAACCGGTAAGGATGAAGCACATTCCTCTCAAAGTGAGGAATTCGTTCAAGCCTGATGAGCCCGGAACAATAATACACCATCTCAGAAAGCCGAAGGACGACATGCTCATGAGCGTCGCGCTCAAGACCGACCTTTCCGTGATAGCGATAAGTTCGGCGGAGATCGCCTTCCACCCGGATATGGTGGCGCGCATAATCGAGAAGATAGCGGAGAACGAGGTTGTCATCTATTCTATATCAACATCCCTTTCGACGGTCGCCTTCCTCGTGCACAACAACGATGTGAAATCCATTCTGGCCAGGCTGAACACTTTGGACCCGGAGGACATAGAGAGGATCGAGGTCAAGGGCGATGTGGCGCTTGTGTGCGCCGTGGGGGACAACCTCCTTTCGAAATACGGAGTGTCGGCTGATATATTCACCGCCGTCAAGGAAGCGAAAGCAAGTGTGCAGATGATCTCCGAGGGCGCTTCCGACGTTTCCCTTAACTTCGTCGTTCCAATGTCCCAGGCGATCGATGTCGTGAAGATACTGCACAGCAAATTTGTCAGGGGGAGATCCGATGAGGGACTTTGACAGCAGGAACGGCGTGATGCTGTTCGGCGGCATACCCGTGACGGAGATCGCGGAAGAATTCGGAACCCCTGTGTATGCCATTGAGGAGAAAAGGCTGAGGGAGAACTACCGCAACATCTACGGCGCGTTCTCAAAGCACATGAGAACCCAGGTACACTACGCCTGCAAAGCGAACTCAAGCCTTGCGGTGCTGAAGATACTTGAGAGCGAGGGTTCGTGCATCGACGCCGTATCCATAGGAGAGATCATGACCTGCCTGAAGGCGGGCTTCACGCCCGACCGGATAATATTCACGGGCAACAACATAAGCAACGAAGAGCTGAGAGCGGTGACCGGCCTCGGCGTCATGGTCAACATTGATTCGGCATCAGAACTTGAAAGGCTGGCCAAGATAAAGAAGGGGCTCCCCGTATCGTTCAGGATAACTCCCGGCGTCGGCTCGGGACACAGCGGAAAGGTCATCACCGGCGCCGAGGGCTCGAAATTCGGGATTCCCAGGAAGGAGGTCATCAAGACCTACCTCCGCGCGAAAGAACTCGGCTTCGAACCGAGGGGCATTCACGTACACATAGGCTCCGGGGGCCAGTCCAGCGAACCTTTCACCGAGGTCATGGAGGTCCTGGTCGAAATGACCAATCAGCTGAAAGATAACGGGATCGACCTCGAATTCATAGATATGGGCGGCGGTATGGGCGTACCCTACCGTCCGAATGAGCCCGAGATGGACATCGGCGAGCTTGCCGCGAATCTTACAGAGATGGTGCTTGAAGAGACGGACGTGAGGACGCTGAAACTTGAGCCCGGCAGATATATCGTATGCGATACCGCCGTCCTGCTGACGAGGTGTGTCGACGTGAAGGACGCTGGCGTTAAGAAGTATGTCGGCGTGGACACGGGGTTCAACACACTGATAAGGCCTGCCATGTACGAAGCATATCATCATGTGGAGATAGGCAACAAGTTCGGGAAGGCGTGCACCGCGAAGTACGATGTCGTCGGCCCCATCTGCGAGACCGGCGACTATTTTGCGCGGGACCGCGTGCTTCCGAATCCCGAAGAAGGGGACATCGTTGTCATATATGATGCGGGCGCATACGGGTTCTCAATGTCAAGCAACTATAACTCCCGCCCCCTCTGCAGAGAGGTCCTCGTCAACGACGGGAAGGCCGAACTGATAAGGGATTCCGAGCGGATAGAGGAGCTGTGGAGACACCAGCGGATACCGGAGAGGCTCATCAGATGAAGTTCTGGAAATATCACGGAATAGGGAACGATTTCATATTGATCGACGGGATCAACACAGACGTTGAGATAGACAGCGAGAGATGCAAACTGTGGTGCAGCAGGAATTTCGGCATCGGCGCGGACGGGGTGGTGTTCCTCCTTCCCGGTAAAGGCGCCGATGTGAGCATGAGGGTCATCAACGCGGACGGTTCGGAAGCGGAGATGTGCGGCAACGGGATAAGATGCCTTGCCAAGCATGCGTATGATTTCAAGATCGTGGACGAAGAGATATTCACGGTCGCCACCCCCGCGGGCGTGAAGACCGCGAAGGTGTTCCTGGACGACGGGAAGGTCACCACCGTGATGGTGGATATGGGCGCCCCCGTACTTGACGGGAGATCGATCCCGATAGACTATGACGGCAGATTCGTAGACCAGCCGTTTGCGGTAGAGGGGTACAGCATAAAGGGGAATGCGGTATCGATGGGCAACCCCCATTTCATAACCTTCTCGAACCTGAGCAACAACGATATGGAGAAGCTTGGACCGATGCTCGGGGAGCACCCCTTCTTCCCCAAGAAAACGAACATCGAATTCTGCAAGATCAAAGAAGGGAACATATACATCCGGGTGCATGAAAGGGGGGCCGGCTGGACGCTGGCCTGCGGCACTGGCGCTTGCGCGTCGGCCACTGCCGCCGCGCTGAACGGCATGGTGCCGTTCGACGAGCCTATAGACGTGCGCCTTCCGGGAGGATGGCTTAAAGTAACTGTTGAAAAGGGCCTCGAACATGTGCACATGGAAGGGCCTGCGGTGCTGATATATGAAGGCAGCATAACGGAAGAGTGAACACTATGGTGAACTATGAGCAGTCTGAAAGGCTCAAAAAACTTCAGCCTTATCTATTTGTTAGATTGGAAGAGCTTGCGGCGGTCAAAAGACAGGAAGGAATGGATATGATCGATTTCGGTATAGGGGACCCGGACCTCCAGACCCCGGACAAGATCGTGAAATCACTGCAGATAACTGCCGAATCGAACGAGAATCAGAAATATTCCAGCTCGGCCGGCGAGAGGGACCTCAGGGAAGCGGTCGCAAAGTGGTATAAGAAGAGGTTCGACATAGACGTCGATCCAAACAGGCAGGTGTGTATAACCCTGGGATCCAAGGAGGCGATCTTCAATATATCCCAGGCTTTCGTGAATCCGGGAGAGACCATCATTGCGCCGAGCCCTGGGTATCCCGTATACTCGGGGGCGTCCGTGCTCTTCAATGAGGCGAAATGCGTACTCATACCTCTCAGAAAGGAAAAGAACTGGCTGCTTGATGTAGATGAATGCCCGACCGGCGCGAAGATGCTTTATATCAACTATCCCAACAACCCCACGGGGGCGACATGCGACCTTGCGTACCTTCGTAAAGTATACGACTGGTGCCAGCAAAGGGGCACGATACTCTGTTTCGACAATGCTTACTCGGAGATGTGCTACGACGACTACCGCGCCCCGTCGGCGCTTCAGGCGGGACCGGACTGCATCGAGTTCGGATCCTTCTCTAAAACGTTCAACATGACCGGGTTCAGGCTGGGTTACGCCGTCGGCCACCCCGATCTGATATCAGGGCTCAAGAAGTGCAAAGGCCAGATAGATTCGGGAGCCCCCATTTTCATACAGAAAGCGGGGATCACCGCCCTCGAAATGTACCCGGAAGACGGGGCGCTGCCTGGTGTTATAAAGAACAACATGGACATCTATGCGGAAAGAAGGGAGGTCCTCGTGAACGGCCTCAGGGAACTCGGATTCGATGTGACCATGCCGAAAGGGACGTTCTACGTCTGGTTCGACTGCGGTATGAGGTCGGATGAGTTCACGAAGATGATGATCGATATCGGCATAATAGTGACGCCGGGGCCGGGATTCGGAGATTCGGCCGAGGGCTACATACGCATGACGGTCACGGAACCTGTCGAACGTATAAAAGAAGCATTATCCAGAATGAAGCGCGCCTCCATCTGCCCCGCGTGCCCGAAGGATCAGTGAACCGGCCCGAACCTCTCCTTTGAGTATCTCAGGGCCTCTATCACGGGCAGCGGTTCATGCAGAAGGAATGTCTCCAGTGCGCCGCCTCCCGTGCTTACGTATGCCACCCTGTCGGCCAGGTCGAACCTTTCCGCGGCGCCCGCTGTGTGTCCCCCGCCGAGGACCGACAGTCCTTTGCTTTCGACCATCGCCATCATGAGCTGTTTCGTTCCCGCTTCGAATCCTGGCTTCTCGAACATCCCTGCGGGGCCTGACATGAACGATGTTTTGGAGGAAAGTATGACCTTTCTGAATTTCTCTATGGACTGATCTCCGATATCCAGCGCCGGTTCGGGCGTCGGCATGTCTCCCGTGTTCACGCAGACCCTCCTGCCGTCCCTTTCCACCGCGACGTCCACCGGCAGCAGTATCTTCTGACCGTATTTGCTGAGGACGTCCCTTGCCGCCTGGAAATTCTCTTCGGTAAGCTCGCCGGCGAGCACCCTGCTGCTGGCCTCCCCTATATCGACGCCTCTTGCCAGCAGGAAGGCGTTCCCCGCAAGTCCCGCTACGATCACGGTGTCGGCGACGCCGTTCTTAAGGACGCTGTCTATCATAAAGGGAACATCCCCGAACTTCGCCCCGCCCAGGATGAATACGGACGGCCGCCTCGGCTTGTCGAATATCGTCTCGAGGGCATACAGCTCCCTGGCCATCAGCCTCCCCGACGCCGAGGGCAGCTTGACGGGGAACCCCACCAGAGAGCACTGCGCGCGGTGTGACGCCCCGAACGCGTCGCAAACATAGTAATCAATGAAGGGGAGAAGTTCCGCGACCAGTTCCGCCTCGGCGTGCTGGCTCATCTCCGCCGTGACGGCCTCGCATTCCAGCTCCCTTACGTTTCCCAGCAGAAGAACATCTCCCGGCCCCATCTGCGATATCATCCTCTTGGCCTCGTCTCCGATGATATCGTTCACATACCGGACCGGCGCATTGAGGTTTTTAGAAAGCAGAGCGGCATGCTGCTCCAGGCCGATGAAGTCCCATGCGCCCTTTCTGCTCTGGTGCGCAAGGATCGCGACCTTGGCCCTTTTCCCGACCAATTCCCTTACGGTGGGAATGATGCTCCTTATCCTCGCGTCGTTCAGTATCTTTAGCGTCTTTTTATCGAGAGGGCAGTTTATGTCCACTCTCAGCAGGACCGTCCTGTCCTTGAAATTGAAATCTTCCAGGGTGTTGAATTCTCTCGTGTTCTCACCCTTACTTTTTTATTCCGAGAGCTTTGTTCGTTTTAGATATTGATGCGGCTGCGTCTTCTTGCAGTTTGCACATGGACCTTATGCAGTCGATGTTCTCCGGCACGACGTCCGCTTCCTGGTGCACGGCCTGGTAATAATAAAGCATGTTACCGACCACTTTCACGCCATCCTCCCATACTACCGCCTCGTACATGTCGGACCTGTCCCTTCCGAGATCCTTTGCCAGCTCCATTATCTCGGGCGTGCCTTTCACTCCGCTGCCGCTGTTCACAAGCATCACGCGGGGGGATGCGCGCATTATGTCCAATATCTCGCTTGTTTTGGATTCCCTCTCGAGCTCGGCCGCGACCGTATGGAGATGCATGATGGTCGTGGACGCCTTGACGGCCATCGTGCTGATGTTCAGCCAGGGCATCACGCTCTTCACGTCCGGCCCGTGATGGGTGGGCAGTTTCACCGACGGTTCCAGCCCGTTTATCGGGCCGCTCCTGCTGTCGCCGGGATCCGCCGCCCTCCTGATGAGTGTGGCGTGGACGTTCTTTATCTTTATCGACCTGTCTATCGGGTTCAGGGTCCTCAGCAGCCCCGTCGTATTACATGATACCACTCTGGAGAACTGAGCGCCCCATGACTCGCTGTAGTTGGCGGTGGAGTTGAAGGATATGCCGGTAAGGCTGTGGTCCTCCCCGCCCTGGAAGATCGCTTTTTTCCCCGCCGCTTCGTATTCGGCCTTGTACGTCTCCCCCACATCGCCGGGTGTACAGTCCACGATTATATCTGCGGCTTTGTAAAGGTCTTTGATCGTTCCCTTGACCGGGACCCCGGCGTCGCCGAAGGTCTTGAGACTCCCCTCGGGGACATAGAGATCGAACCCTCTATCGACGGCGGTCCGCGCTTCGAAAGTGGGTCTCGTCTTCGTTACCCCCGCGACCTCCATATCGTCCTGTTTGCTTACTGCGGCCGCGACTCTCTTGCCGATCGTGCCGTAACCGTTTATCCCGACCTTTATTCCAGACACCGTATACCTCAGTGCCTAATCACCTACGAATAAAATAATCTTACGTGTTTCGGCTGCGGGGTCCGGCGATTCATACATCAATTATAAGAAAGGGTTTTTTGATACTGAGGTGAGGTATACTCATGAAAGGATCTAGAGCGCTACTCAAAATGCTGGAGGATAAAGGAGTTGAAACAATGTTCGGGTACCCGGGCGGCGTAGTAATTCCCGTCTACGATGAAATGCTTGAATCATCGATAAGGCACGTCCTCGTACGCCATGAGCAGTGCGCTGCTCACATGGCGGACGGTTTCGCCAGAGCAAGCGGCTTCCCCGGCGTGTGCATCGCCACCAGCGGCCCGGGAGCTACGAACCTTGTCACAGGTATCGCCACAGCGTACGCTGACTCGATACCGATGATCGCATTAACAGGCCAGGTCGGCACCGGTTCGTTAGGACTCGGCGCTTTCCAGGAGGTCGACGCATACAGCCTGATGATGCCCATAACAAAACACAACTTCAGAGTATTGTCCCTGAACAGGCTCCCGCACGCTATACATGAGGCCTGGGTGGTCTGTCAGACAGGAAGGCCGGGCCCGGTCCACATTGACATCCCCACCGATCAGGTCAACGCCGAGATGGACGAATCGCTTTGCAACGAGACATACGGAACAAAGCCTCCTAAAGAGGACTATTCCAGCATAGATCAGGCCGTCCAATGGATCAAAGAGGCCCAAAAGCCGGTCATGCTGGTGGGCGGAGGGGTCATAGGAGCCAATGCCAGCCCCGATATCGTGAAGCTGGCCGAGATGGCGAACATACCGGTGATAACGCCGCTGATGGGAATCGGGGCCATCCCGACATCACACCCCCTCTGCATGGGATCCCTCGGTATGCACGGCAAGATGTGCTCGCTTCATGCGTTCAGGGAATCCGATCTGATAATCGCCGTCGGCTCGAAGTTCTCCGACAGGACCTACAGCCCTCAGACCGCTCCTCCGGCATCGAGCAGGGTCATCCACATTGACATCGACGCCACGGAGTTCAACAAGCATAAGAGGGAGGCCATCAACATACAGGGCGACGCTAAGAAGGCCGTCCGCATGCTCATCGAAAAACTTGAGGGGTGCGCAGGCAGCCGCCCCGCATGGGACAAGAACATCCAGGAGCTGAAGAGGCGCTGCAAATGCGACTACAACTACGACAACAATCCTATCGTCCCGCAGAAGATCATGTACGAGATCAACAGGATCACCAGAGAGGATCCCGACATCATCATCACGACGGATGTGGGACAGAACCAGATGTGGGCGATGCACTATCTTGATATAGACCGTCCCAGACAGCTGATCTCATCAGGCAGTTTCGGCACCATGGGCTTCGGTCTTCCGTCCGCGATAGGCGCGAAGGCCGCTTGTCCGGACAAGAAGGTCATTACGATAACCGGCGACGGCGGACTGCAGATGGTCATGCAGGACATCGCCACATCGGTCGCGGAGGATCTCCCTGTGGTGATCTGTCTGCTGAACAACGGATGGCTGGGTATGGTCAGGCAGTGGCAGAAACTGTTCTGGGACAAGAGATACAGCAACACCAAGCTCGGGGCCGATCCCGACTTCGTGAAGATAGCCGAAGCGTTCGGGGCGAAGGGCATCCATGTCGAAAGGTCCGGAGAGATAAGAGACGCTCTCAAAACAGCGTTCGACAGCGGAAAGACCTGCCTGGTGGAGATAATGGTGGATTGCGAGGAGGACATCACCCCGATGATCCCCGCGAACCCGGCTCAGCCGCTGGTCAAAGGGCGCTGCAAATTCTGAAACACCTTAACGGCTTCCAGGCTCATATGGAGCCTGGAGGCTGACACTTTACCTCAGGCGGCCGTGTTCTGTACCATAGCACAATTCTGCAATCGTCGGTTGCAGAATTGAATGATTCCGCAGACCTGACCCCCGATCACCGTATTTGCTGTATCAAATGATGCTGGTGTTTTTCGGAGCTTTTTCATAAAAAAATTTAGTGTAACACCGATATTTTTAGAATTGATCAAAAAAAATTTAGTGTTATACCGATATTTTTCGCTGATAATAAATATGTGCTCGCCGTACCGTTCAATGGGTGAGCATATGAGCGAAGACGAGCCCCTGATAGACAGACCGGCATATGTAGACGAGATAAGGGGGTTCATCGACAAACCACTCATAAAGGTAATCACAGGCGTCAGGCGCAGCGGGAAGAGCAAGCTCCTTAAACTCATCCAGAAGGAGATATCAGAAAGGGCCGACCATGGCCATGTCATCGAGATGAACTTCGAGACGTCGGAATTCTTCGACATCAAAGGCTATGTCGAACTGGCGAAGTACTCGAAGGGCGTTTAGAAGACGAAAAAAGGCATTACGTTTTCTTGGACGAGATCCAGGAGGTCACAGGCTGGGAAAAGGCCGTCAACTCGATCAGGCTGAGGAACACAGATATCTATGTCACAGGCTCGAACTCGAGGTTGCTCGACAGCGACTACTCCTCGTTGCTGGGCGGCAGGACGATCAGTTTCAGCATGCATCCGCTATCGTTCAAGGAGTTCGTCCGTTTCAGGGAAGAGAGAGTGATCGCGGGCGGCTCAGATCTCGACATGTACATCAGGCTCGGCGGCTTCCCCTCGGTCTCGATGTTCGATTATTCCATGCATGAGGCGATGCGCATTGTGACAGAGATCCACAACACCGCGCTGTTCCGCGATGTCGTGAGAAGGAACTCCGTGAAGAACCCTCAGCTCATGGACAAAATCGTCACGTTCATCTACGACAACGTGGGCAACCTGGTGTCCCCGTCAGGCATCGCTAACTACCTGAAAAGCCAAGGCAGGAAGGGAACGGATCCGGAGACCATCGTCAACTATCTGAGGTACCTGGAGGAGGGTTTCCTCATAAAGCGTGCGCAACGCTATGACATCAAAGGCAGACGCCTGCTCGAGACCAACGACAAGTACTACCTGTCCGACCACAGCCTGCAGTACGCGGTGCGCGGGTTCAGGGCCGACAACATACAGGGCATCCTTGAGAACATAGTCTACATGGAACTGGTGAGACGGGGGTACGATGTGTACGTAGGGAAGCTCGGCAATAGGGAGGTCGACTTCGTCGCCGAGAAGGCCGACGGGCGCAGGGTCTATGTGCAGGTGTGCCTTGAGCTACCCACCGACGAGGCGTACGGGCGCGAGTTCGGCCCGCTGAAGGAGATTGGGGACAGCTTCCCGAAGTACGTCGTGTCGATGGACAGGCACGCGGAGCGCAACGACGAGGGGGTCGTGGGCGTCCATCTTAGGGACTTCCTGCTGATGGGCGGCTACGGCCCGCCCTATGGCGTCTGAGGGGCGGGGGCCTGCGATAAGCATCGTGCGCCTCTGAGCCGGAGCGCGACTTGGACGCCCCCGCATGGCCCTATGGGATCGGGCTATTTTTAGCCGGCCCCGATGTTCCCCCGCCGCTTTCTCAGGGCGCATGGGCGCCGGGGCCACGTTAAAGGGCCGTTCCCTTCGATGGGACAAACAGGCGGGACATGTCCGCCCCCTCCAGTTCAAGCAGCCAGGCCTTCATTCGGACGCCTCCGGCGAATCCTGTCAGGCTGCCGTCTGACCCTACCACCCGGTGACAGGGGATGATGATGGATATGGGGTTATGCCCGACGGCCCCGCCTACCGCTTGGCTTGACATGCTCCCCCTGTTCATGATTGCCGCTGTTTTCCTAGCGATGTCGCCATAGGTGATGACCTCGCCGTATGGGATTCCACGCAGAATACCCCATACCCTTTGACGGAACTCTCCGCCGATGGGGGCTAACGGCAGTTCGGCGACTTCGGGCCTTTCACCTGCAAAATACCTGTCCAGCCATTCTTTGGCCATGCCAAAAATCGGCATGTCGTCGTTTTCCACCATGGCCTCCGGCATGGTGCCGCCGTAGTATTTTTGCCCCTCCGTCCACAACCCCACAAGTTTGCCGTCGTTGCAAGCGAGTTTGATCATGCCGACGGGCGATCTGTATGTCGTTGAGTAGTACATGTCCCCCCCCCTCGTTTCATAATGTGTCCCACAGGCCGACTGTGGCATAGCTGCGCCAAGGCCGCCACGCCTCCGCAATGCCCAGCAGTTCCTTCGGCGAGTAGCCAGGGAGCGCTTTTCTTATGCCCGCATCCGTCTCGAGGAAAGAATCCGTCCACCCCATTGCCCGCATCGCTATGTACTGCGCCGTCCAATTCCCAATGCCGCGGATACCCATCAGCCTCTTCATCTCTTCTTCCGGCCGAGCGCGAAGACCAAGCTCCACCTCCCCTTCCGCCATCAGCCGCGCCAGCTCGCGGATAGTCTTTGACCGCGCCCCCGTGACGCCCAACGTGCCGAGGTTGTCCTCTATATCGTCGCCCATCGCGAGGACCGATTCCGGGGCGGGGAAGATGCGCGTCAGCCCCTCTATCCCCGTTTGGATCGACGTGCCGTATCTGTCGATGACCCTCGCCGCCAATGTGCCTGCCGCCTTGACGGTTATTTGTTGCCCGAGGATCGCTCGCACCGCCATCTCGAAGGCGTCGAAGCATCCCGGCAACCGGGTCCCTAGGACACATGCGCCGGGTCGGATCTCGTTCATCGCCTGAAGCGCCCCGTATATTTCGTAAGGGTCGCAACACAGGTCGAACAGATGCCGCACCCTTGCCGACACTTTAGGTAAGACGGGGGTCAGGGCCTCGCTAACCGTGACGGCCAACGCGTTTTGTTCAGGCCTGTGGATCACCCGCAACCAACCGGATACAGAGCTTCCATCGGCTGTCTCTAAACGAGCCGTGCGCAGGTACTCGCCGTTCTTGACCATCTCGGCACCAGCTATCGCCCTGCCTCCGAGAAAATCCAGTATCTGCTCCCAACGATAAGGGGGGCGATAGCTCAACCTCAATGAAGAGCTCCCGGAGTGGGCATCCTTTGTCTCAAATGCTTCATGTGACCCATCGCTTTCTATCGGCATATCCATCGCCTCAACATTCAGCCCGCCTCACGATAGCGTATTTTTAATAAATACTCACGGTTTTCCGACATGGTATCCTTGGCTCCTATGGGGTTCGAGCGGGCGCACGCTACTGTGCGTGTAGCATATCATCTCCAGCCCGTGCCCCGCCGATGATCAGGAATCACGGGCAAAGGGGCCCCTCGGGCACGGTGGCTTCCCCTCGGCCCGCAGGGGTTGTAGTGCGCCCTATACATGCCCAATGGCATCTGGAACTTCAAGGGCGCGATACTCCCCCCTCCCTTTGAGCCTTGCGGGGGGTTCCTCATCGGGATACTTCCCCTCTACGCAGGAAGTGTTAAGGGGCACAGGGGGGGGGGACGCGATTGCCATGACGCCTTTCAGGATTGGTCGAACAGCCCCGTTGACAAGTACCGACTTCCTGCGTCTGGGAATATCGCCACTACCCTCTTGCCTTTATTTGCGGGACGCCTCCCGACCTCGGCCGCCGCATATGCTGCCGCGCCGGATGAGATCCCGACGAACAATCCCTCGGTTCTCGCTAACTGCCTCGTTGCATCGAATGCCTGCCCATCATCCACTGTGAACACCTCGTCCACGACGTCCCCGTTATAAATGTCGGGCACGAACCCTGCCCCTATGCCCTGGATCTTGTGTGCGCCTGCCCCTCCCCCCGAAAGCACTGGCGAACCCGATGGCTCGACGGCGACGATCTGGATGTCAGGGTCCTTCTCCTTGAGCACCTCGCCGACCCCTGTTATCGTCCCTCCTGTCCCGACGCCGGCGACGAGGATGTCCACCCTGCCGCCTGTGTCCCTCCAGATCTCCTGTGCCGTGGTTGTCCTGTGTATATCCGGGTTGGCCGGGTTGGAGAACTGCCCCAAAAGCACGGAACCCGTCGCAGCCCTGTGCAGCTCGTCGGCCTTGGCGATGGCACCCCTCATCCCCTTCGCCCCATCTGTCAGAACAAGCTCCGCTCCGAACGCCCTGAGCATATCGCGCCGCTCGGCGCTCATTGTGTCGGGCATGGTCAACGTCAGCCTGTACCCTCTCGCCGCCGCAACGAAAGCCAGCGCGATCCCGGTGTTCCCGCTCGTGGGCTCGATGATCAAAGAACCGTGTTTCAGCAACCCTTTCTCCTCTGCGTCAATGATCATCGCGAGGCCTATGCGGTCCTTCACACTGCCGAGCGGGTTGAAGTACTCCAGTTTGGCGACGACCTGTGCGCCGATCCCGTTCAGAGCACCATACTTGGAAAGCTCCAGGAGCGGGGTGCCGCCAATCAGGTCGGTGATGCTTTTCGCGATCCTTTCCGTCATGTCCGTATCCCCAACCGACGGCCCGTCATTGGAGGGCCTGCTCCAGGTCGTTCATTATGTCGTCGATGTGTTCTGTGCCGATCGACAGCCTCACCGTGTTGGGTTTTATGCCCTGTTCTAGCATCTCGGCCTCGCTGAGCTGGGAGTGTGTCGTGCTCGCTGGATGTATGACGAGGGATTTGCTGTCAGCGACATTGGCGAGCAACGAGAACAGCTCCAACCTGTCGATGAAATCTTTCGCCTCCTTCTCACCGCCCCTGATCTCAAAGGTGAATATCGAGCCCGCCCCGTCAGGGAAATATTTCTCGTAGAGCTTTCTGTCGGGGTGAGTCTCGAGCGAGGGGTGGTTCACCCTCTCCGCCCGCGGGTGTCTCGACAGGTATCGGACCACTTTCAACGTGTTCTGCACATGCCTCTCCATCCTCAACGACAGAGTCTCGAGCCCCTGCAGGAACAGAAAAGAATGGAACGGGCTGAGGGTTGAGCCAGTGTCCCTCATCAAAGTGACACGGGCCTTCACGATGTATGCGATGTCCCCTGCCGCGTCGGTGAACACGATTCCGTGGTAGCTCGGGTTCGGCCGCGAGAGCCCCGGGAATTTGTCGTTCGACGCCCAGTCGAACCTGCCCGCGTCTATTATCACACCGCCCAGGGCCGTCCCGTGCCCGCCTATGAATTTTGTCGCCGAGTGGACGACCACATCCGCCCCGTGCTCGATCGGGCGGAACAGGTACGGCGTCGCAAATGTATTGTCGACGATGAGCGGTATGCCGTGTCTGTGCGCCACGGCCGCTACCGCGTCCACGTCGACGATGGTGGAGTTAGGATTGCCCAGCGTCTCTATGAACAACGCCCTTGTGCCGCTATCGATTGCTTCCTCGAAGTTCGCCGGGTCGTCGCCGTCTACGAATTTCGCCGTGATGCCGAAGTCCCTGAGCGTGTGGGCGAACAGGTTGTACGTGCCGCCATAGACCCTCCTGTCCGACACTATGTTGTGGCCCGCGAGCGCTATGTTCTGCACCGCGTACGTGATGGCGGCCGCGCCGGAAGATGTCGCGATGGCGGCCGCGCCCCCTTCGAGGGCTGCTATGCGTTTTTCGAACACATCCGATGTCGGGTTCATGAGCCTTGCGTATATGTTGCCGCCCTCCCTCAGAGCGAACCTCCCTTCCGCTTGGGCGCAGTCCTTGAACACGTATGAGGTAGTCGCGTAGATGGGCACGGCCCTCGAGTCGGTCGCCGGGTCAGGGTCTTCCTGCCCGATGTGCAATTGTTTGGTCTCGAATCTGTAGTTTTTCTCCTTCGTTAGAATTCCTCCCGCTTGCAGTATAACATATAATTCCTATATAAATACTATGATTTAAGCCGAAGAGAAAACGCGACGTTAGCCGCACGATGCAACGGTTTTCCGTTCCTGATGAGCTTGGCTCTGCTCTACTGTTCACGACGATTGGGGGCGCCTGCTGTCGAACTCCGGCCCTATGCCTATTGCGCTCTGCGCGACCAGGTCTTGAAGGGTGACGGAGTCCAGATACTCATCGATCACCTTGTAAAGCCCGTTCCAAAAATTAACCGTTTTACAGATGTCCGCGCGTTTGCATTGGTTAGTCTCATCTTCTAGACATGCCACAGGGGCGAACTTGCCCTCGATTGTGCGCAATATCTCGCCCGCCGTGTACCCATCCGGCGGCCTGGTGAGCGCATACCCGCCCTGCGACCCGCGCTCACTCCGCAACAGGTTCGCACGCGTCAGGACGTTCGCAATCTGCTCCAGGTACTTCACGGATATGTCCTGCCGCCTAGAGATCTCTTTGACCGTGACTTTTCCATACATGCTGTTCTCGGCCACATCGATCATGATCCTGAGAGCGTATCTCCCCTTTGTAGATATTTTCATTTCAACCCCGGCTATGTTCCCCAGTTATGCTATATGGTTTATAGGAAATCAATCTTTTGGCACAGCCCCCCAGATTTCCCAGGGTGTCGCCTCTTGGCCCCAATGGGGAGAACATCCCCCGACGTGGCCGCCGCCTGTCCCGCGGCCCGCATGGCACGCCTGTCCCGCGGCCCGCATGGCACGCCTGTCCATCGTGCCGCTGGCGGGCCGCTCCGTGGGGTCCGGTTCGGCCACACGGGTCGCCGCGATCCCCCGCGCCTCCTCTCCCCCCCCACTCCCCAACGTGTTGTGCCGAACCCCCCGGATGCCGGCATGATGCGCGGGGGCGTGGCGCCGCATGCCCTTCTAGCAGGGTTGAGTGTTTACATCGGGCTCTGCTCACTGTGACTCAGGCACTGTGAGCGCATCGTATGCGAGACGGGGGTTTGCCCAGGGCGGCTCCCGCCGTCCAGACGGGCGGGCGAGAGGCCGCTGGGAACAATCAGGAACCGCTGTTTTCACAGGTTCGCGCGGGGGTTGTCGGAGCCACGGCCCGAGTGCTGCTGGGGCGGCCCAGTGCTGGCTCTGCCGGAGGCCAGAGCCATGCCTGCGATAAGTATTAGTGTAACCGAAGAGTTGAGCCTCTAAGCCAAAGGTGGAAAAAATGCACATTTACCACGACTCGGATGTGGACTTGAATGTCCTCAAAGGAAAGAAGGTCTCGGTGCTGGGATACGGGGCACAGGGAAGAGCGCAGGCACTCTGCTTCCACGATTCAGGATTGGACGTGACCGTCGGAGTGAGGAAGGACGGCAAGTCCTGGAAGAAGGCCAAGGAAGACGGTTTGAAAGTGGCGGAGTTCGCCGACGCCGTCAAAGGAGCGGATGTCGTTATGATGCTGCTCCCGGATGAGGTACAGCCGGATTTCTACAAACAGTATGTGGAACCCAACCTCAAAGAGGGCGCCGCGCTTGAGTTCGCCCACGGATTCGCGATAACATACAAGCTCATCGTTCCGCGGAAGGACATCGACGTCATCATGATGGCACCCAAATCCCCCGGCGACATCGAAAGAGAAGTGTTCCTCCAGGGATTCGGCGTTCCGGCGCTCGTCTGCATACATCAGGACGCCACCGGAAATGCAAAGAAGATCGCTCTGGCACTTGCCAAAGGACTGGGGGCGACCCGCGCCGGAGTGTTCGAGACTACCTTCGATAACGAGACCAAGACCGATCTATTCGGAGAGCAGGCTGTCCTCTGCGGAGGAGTTACGGCGCTCATCAAAGCGGGATTCAAAACATTGGTCGAGGGAGGATACCCTCCGGAGATGGCCTATTTCGAAGTGCTGCATGAAGTGAAGCTTATCACCGACCTGATCAACAAAGGCGGGTTCGAATTGATGTGGCATGTTGTCTCCAACACCGCGGAATACGGCGGGCTCACCAGGAGGGACAGAGTGATAACTGCAGAGGCCGAGAAGGGAATGAAATCCCTGCTCAACGACATCGAATCCGGCAAATTCAAGGATGACTGGCGTGCGGAATGGGCCGCCGGCCTCGTCAACCTCAAGAGGATGGAAGAGGACGAGAAGAATCTGCAGCTCGAAGTCGTCGGCAGAGAGATAAGACAGCTTTTCGAGAGAAAGTAATATCAACGAGCTGGCGGCGATGAGCAGGATCCGGATCAGGACGAGGAACGGCGAATATCTTGCCGAACTTGATGACTCGGATATCTCCAACGCCCTCTGGCTCTCTTTACCTTTTACCTCCAGGATAAACATGCTGGGTAACCAGATATACTTCGAGATGCCGGTGGACTACGCCGACCCGGAAGAACTTGTCACGAAATTAGAGACGGGAGACATCGCCTACTGGCCGAAGGTCGGCGCGCTGTGTTTATTTTTCGGACCCACTCCTTTGAGCGGGGAGGACGGCCTGCCGGTATCGCGTTACCCCGTGGCGAAGATCGGCAGGATCCTTGAAGACTGCTCGTCGATGGAACATGCAGGCGACCGCCAGCCTATCACCATCGAAAAAGCGTTCTGAACCATTGGCGATTCTGACACTGGCGGCATAATTCGGCAACATTCTTTAGTCGATATGCGGTGAAAACCTTGGTCATTCACCGCAAAAATGCGGTATATATCATAATTATTCACCGCAAAAATGCGGAAAATGTTTTATATATTTACCGCATGACCATTTTTGATGCCCACATATATCTATCAACACGAGAATTGGACGGATTTCACTTGGCAGAATGCGGCCCTGAGTGTTCCGTTAGGCGAGGTCCGCCTTTTGCAGGGTAAGATCCTTGGGCGGGTCCATTCATTCGGTTTTTCATCGAAAGAGGAAAAAAATCTTGATAATCTGACGCTTGATGTGCTGAAGTCATCGGAAATCGAAGGTGAAAGATTGGATTATGAGCAGGTCCGCTCCTCTATCGCCCGGCGTCTCGGAATAAATGCGGCGGGGCTTGTCGCAACGTCCCGCAACGTGGAGGGCGTCGTCGAAATGATGCTTGACGCCACGCAAAATTATCAAAGTCCGCTGACGGAAGAGCGCCTGTTCGGATGGCACGCCGCGCTTTTTCCGACTGGATACAGCGGAATGAACAAGATCACAGTGGCGAAGTACCGGACCGAAGAGATGCAGGTGGTCTCGGGCGCTATAGGAAAGGAAAAAGTCCATTATGAGGCGGTTGCCGCGAAGGATGTGAAAGCAGAAATGGACAAGTTCCTTTCATGGTTCAATGATGATAAAATCATCATAGACGACGTGCTGAGGTCTGCTATCGCACATTTCTGGTTTGTCATCATCCACCCTTTCGACGACGGTAACGGACGGATCGCACGGGCGATCTCAGATCTATTGCTTGCCCGTAGCGAAAAATCTGCGGAACGTTTCTACAGCCTGTCGAACCAACTTCTTTCTCGGCGCAGCGAGTATTATGAAACACTAAAAAAGGCGCAACACGGCGGAAGCGACATCACAGAGTGGCTCACATGGTTTCTAAGCTCTCTCAGGAGCGCCCTGAAGGAAACGGAGGAGAGTATGCAGAACATCCTGCTGAAAGCGGCGTTTTGGGAAAAGTATAAGGATGTCGTGATCAACGAGCGCCAACGTCTCATGATCAACAAACTGTTTGATGGCTTTTCCGGAAACCTGACAACCTCAAAATGGGCAAAGATAACAAAATGTTCTGCCGACACTGCTTTGCGCGACATTAAGGATCTTATCGAAAAGGGCATTTTGATCACAGACAAAGCGGGCGGCCGAAGTGCCAATTACAAGCTGGTACATCAGGCAGCCGGATAAAACTCTTGTCGGGGGATGATTCGGCCGTTCAGACAAATGTGATCCTTCTGTCGAAATCGGTGAGCCTTTCGCATCCGTTCTTTGTTATCAGGCAGGTATCTTCTATCCTAATTCCGCCAACCCCCGGGATGTATATCCCGGGCTCTGCCGAAACGACGTTCCCCTCTTTCAGGATGTGCTCAGATCTTGGCGATACTGATATGCCCTGATGCACATCCATGCCTATACCGTGGCCAAAAGAATGAATGAACTTCCCTTTGAACTCCGTTCTGTCGATAACCTCCCTTGCGGCAAGGTCCGCATCCTTGGCCGGCGCTCCGTCCATGTATCTCTCGATCCCCGCTGCCTGAGCCTCCAGAACTGTCTCGTACGCCCGCTCCAGGATCTCCGGCGGCCTCGACAGAAAGACCGTTCTGGTCATGTCCGAACAGTATCTGTCAAATTTGGTGCCGAAGTCGAAAAGCGCCGTGTCGCCTTTACTTAGCTTCCTATCGGTGGGGGAATGATGCGGCTTCGAGCTGTTAGCGCCGAATGCGGATATGGTATCAAATGCGTTACCCGTTCCGCCGAGCTCTCTCATCCTCGCGTCAATTCTGAAAGCCGCTTCTTTCTCTGTCACGCCTTCTGAGAGCACGTCCGGTATCTCCCCTGCGACCCGCGAGGATATCCCGCACGCCTTCCTTATCAGCTCTATCTCCTTGTCATCTTTCACAGTGACCGTCGATAAGACCGCCGGCGCGGCGTCTATCACATCGATCCCTTTGGCAGTCCTCTTTACGTACTCGACCATCGAATAAGATGCGTTGTGGGTGTTGAACCCAACTTTAGAGGCGCCTTTCAGCGCTTCCCTGAGATAACCATCCCTTTCTTCGCGGTCATGGTAAACGCGCACATCCCCTTTGCTGGCCGCGGCCGTTTCCGCTTCCAGGACGCTGACAATGACATCCAGGCTCCCGTCCTTACGGACGACCGCCATGGAACCTTCGAACGATCCCCCCGTCAATTCCGTCAGATACCAGAACGTGGAATCCAGGAACGGGTCTCCGTCATTCAGTATGACTATCGCATCGAGACCTTCCGCATTTGAGATCAGCCTTTCGGCACGTGACCTTTCCATATTCAATAATAAGATAATGTCTGCTAAAAGGTTTGCTTAGACGCCGAACCACTCGTTGCGGACTATCCTCTTCAATGCCGCTATCGCCGAAAGGGTCGCCAGATGCGATGTCCTCGGGTTGTCCGGCTCCGGAACATTGTAAGTGTGGCAGTTCATCTCCCCGAATCTCCCTTTGATCCTCAGTTCATGGGAGTTGCTCTTTATCTCAGGATCCACCACTACCGTGACCTTCGTTTTGTCGAATCCTATGCCCAGAAGGCTTACCGTCGCGGCCACATTGATGTTCCTCGGGAACAGCTTAACCGCCTCTCTGGCATATCCGCTGTAGATGGTCGTTTTCTCGGTGATCTTCTCCACGTCTATCCCCCTGCTCTCCATGTACTCCACGCCCAGAAGGCTCTTCGGACCTTTCATACTTATCAGTTCGACCTCATCCAGTTCGTCGACGGATGCTGATCTGAGTCCGTCGCAGCCGCACAGCGCGCCGGTGGGGATGTATACCTTCGCCTCGGCCGTCCTGGCCTTGTCAAAGACCATGTTCCTGAAGTCATCGTCGACAAGAGAACCGACGGACATTATCATTATGTCCACGCCTCTCGAGACGACCTTCGGGAGGATCTCCTTCGCCGCCTCCTGTGAGGCCGCCTCTATCACGAGGTCGGAATGGTAAAGTTCATCCTCGACAGAATCTATCACTATCGCTTTCTTCAGCCCCGCCGCCGTACTTTCGGCGACCTCTTTACTCTTATCCAGAAGATAGATCCTTTTGACCTCGCTGATCGCATCGGCTGCTTTTGCAAGCTTGGAACCGATGGAACCGCAACCGACGATGGTTATGCGCATGGACGGACAAATCGGGTGATTCGTATTAAGGTTTACGCACATGGAAGGAGGACAGCAACACCATATACCCCTCCGCCATATCGGGGAACATGAGAAGATATGACCTGATCGACCATACCGCGGACCTTATGGTCAAAGCCTACGGGGGGACGCTGGAAGAGTGTTTCGCCAACGCGGGCTATGCGCTCTTCGATCAGACCGTCGACCTTTCCGGGATCAGACCAGTCAAGACCTTTGAGATAACGGTATCCGGGGATGGCCCGGAGGATCGGCTGTACTCCTTCCTGTCGGAATTGCTTTTCCTCGAAGATTGCGACGGGGTCGTGCTGTGCGATCTTGCCGTCAGGTTCGACGGCGGCAGGGTGATATGCACCGGAAAGGGAGAGAATCTAGACAGGGAACGCCACCGCATAAGATCGGAGATCAAGGCCGTGACCTTCCACATGATGTCCGTGGATGCCGTCGAACCGTCGGTGACGGTCATATTCGACGTATAAAGAAATATACTGTCATCTCCTTAGGCTGAATGATATCATGCTCAGGCTGGGGTGGTTCTCTACGGGAAGAGGTCCTGGTTCCAGGAATCTTTTGAAAACGGTCATGGACAAAAAGGAACGCGGACAGCTGGATGTGGAAATATCATTTGTGTTCTGCAATTGGAACAACGAAGAGGAGCCGAACCCCAAGAAGGAACAGAGAAAGATGTTCTTCGATCTGGTCGAAAGTTACGGCATACCTCTGATAAAGCTGTCATGGAAGGAGTTCCTTCCCGATCTGCGCAAGAGCGACGAGAAGGCCTGGAGGAACGAATACGGGAAGAAGCTTAGAGAACTCACCGGCACATACGGATTCGACCTCGGCGTGCTCGCCGGATACATGCTTTGGATGGACGACGACACCTGCAGGGAGTACGATATGATCAACCTCCACCCCGCGCTCCCGGACGGTCCGAAAGGGACCTGGGAGGAGGTCATATGGTCTTTGATAAGAGACAAAGCGGACAGGCACGGCGCGATGATCCACATATGCACGGAGGAGTGGGACAGAGGCGCCGCGCTGACATATTGCGGATTCCCTATCAGAGGCCGCGGGTTCGACACCCTCTGGAAAGACCTGGATAGGAAGGTCGCCTCCTCATCGCTGGAGGACGTGATAAGAGCGGAGGGCGCGGAGGAGCCGCTCTTCAAGAAGATCAGGGAAGAGGGAGCCAGACGGGAACTGCCGCTTATCGTTTCGACGATCGGGCTGTTCGCGGGCGGCAAGGTAAGGATCGAAGAAAAGAGGCTTGTGGAGGACGGCAAAGTACTGATGAAACCGTATGATGTGACCTCCGAGGTCGAGAGATCTCTCTGAGGTGTTACATGAACGAGTACGACCCCCTTGCCGAATTAGGTCTTGTTCATGACAAACAGCTCGTATGCAGCTGCAAAGGGTTCCTTCAGTCCAACAACAGTTCCAGGGACCTGTGCCAGAGGTTCATAGCCAAAGGCGACAAGTTCTACGATCTCATAGCGAGATACGACGATATCGTCGCTTATGTGCTGAACAGGTCGGACGGACGTTCCGGTAATGTCATGAGGTTCATCGCGCCCTTCCTGAAGGCGTTCGGCATGACCGACTATGCGGCGATGAAACACTGCGGCGAGTCGCTGAGGCTCTTGCCTGAAGCGAAGAGGGCCATGGGGCATCTGATGGACACCATGCCCACATTCATTACAACTACGTCTTACGAGCATAACGTCCTGAATGTCTGCGACGAACTCGGCCTCCCTCTGGGCGTGGTCGACTTTACGAACCTTTCATTCGATGAGAACAAGATCAGCAGAGAGGACGCAAAGGCCCTCAGGGAGATGTCGCGCAAGATCACCGGCCTGAGGATGCCCGGACAGGAGTATGAGCTGGATGTCCCCGTAAAGCTTCAGCAGGACGAAGTGGATATGATAAGGACCCTGGATGACATATTCAACATAAAGATCAGGGAACTGCCGATCTCGGCGATGATGAGGAACATGAGGGCGGTCGGAGCGAACGAGAAAGCGTACTTCCTCATCGACCTGAGGAGAAGGACGGAGATCGATTTCGAAGGTACGGCGTTCATAGGAGGGGACATAACCGACATCCATGCGCTGGACACGATACAGGACAGAGGCGGTCTGGCTATGTCCTTCAACGGCTGCGACTTCGCGGTCAGGAAATCAAACGTCGCGGTGATGTCCAGGGACTGCACGGTCGCGGCGGTGTTAGCTCAGGAGTTCTATAATGAAGGGATAGAAGCGGTCTTCGACCTCATCGGGAACTGGGACAGGGAGAAACTGAAAAGGAAGGACTTCTCCGATCCGTACCTGATGAAGGCCATGCTGACGTCGAATCCCAAGAAATTGCCGGAGGTGCATATCGTTAACAGGGACAACGTGGACGAGATCGCAAAGAAAAGCGACGCGTACCGCAAGAAACTCTTCAGATCGTAAAGGGGTATGTGCTCTGACCGGGATTCGAACCCGGGTGTCAGCCTCGAAAGGGCTGAATGATTGGCCGCTACACTATCAGAGCTTACGGCGCTCATTATTGATATGGTTAAAATAGTTTTTTGTTGCGGACCCGCATTGTTTTGATAAAAAGTTTATGCGTCTTAGGATAACATTTAAAAGAGATTAATGTTACATGGCCTGCACGGAGATCATCAAATGCCCGCAGAAGAGCCGTTTGAGAGCACAGAGGAAGACGTATCACGCGTACGTATGCCGAACATAAAAGAAGGCGAGATGTTCGGAATAGCCGACCAGCTGCTCGGTGCATCAAAGATAAAGGTGATGTGCGAGGACGGAGTATCCAGAGTAGGCCGCATCCCGGGCAAGATCAAGAAGAGGATGTGGATACGCGAGGGGGACCTGCTGATCGTCTCGCTCTGGGATTTCCAGCCCGACAAATGTGACGTGAGGTTCAGATATACCAGGACCCAGGCGGTGAACCTCAGCAAGAAGGGTAAGGTGCCGGCGGCCCTGGACATCTTTTGAAAACGGTGGTGTTCTGACTGCCCTCCTACGACGAGAAATTCTCTTATCTTGAACAGCGCGTAGACGCCCTGAAGACCAATAAGACGGGTGACGAGCGCCAGACGGACGGAGAGGTCTTTGACAAGAAGACTCTGATGACCATCTATGAGCTCATGAAAAGCGGTTTCATCGACACTGTGCAGTATCCGATCTCCACCGGAAAGGAAGGGAACGTTTTCTACGCTACGGACGAGGACGGGGACCCGGTCGCACTCAAGATCTTCAGGACCTCCACGTCGACCTTCAAGAACGTCGGCAGATATATCGAGGGCGACCCCAGGTTCAGGGGTGTTGCCGGCAACCGGTGGAAACTGATCTACGCGTGGGCCAACAAGGAGTTCAAGAACCTCCAGAGATACGCCGAGGCGGGACTGCCCGTGCCGGAGCCGATAACATTTGACAAGAACTGCCTTCTGATGGAATACATAGGCGGGGAGAGCGGTCCGGCCCCCCAGCTTAAGGATGTTACGCTGGATGATCCGACGGAGATGTACGACGAGGTCCTCTCTTTCATCATAGACGGGTGGAAGGACGCCCACCTTGTACACGGGGATCTCAGCGAGTACAACGTGCTGGTCTGGGAAGGCCAGCCTATACTGATAGACTGCGGACAGGCCATGGCCAATGACTTTTTCAACGCCAAGGACCTATTGATAAGGGACATCAACAACGTCAACCGTTTCTTCAGGAACAGAGGGGCGGACGTGATAAGTCCCGATAAGATAATGGATGAAATATTGAACGGTACGGATGACGACGGAGAGGATGAGGAATGAGGTCTGTAAAAATACCGAATGACCGCGTCGGTACACTCATAGGAAAGAGCGGCGAAACAAAGAAGATGCTGGAAAAGACATCCGGGATAAAGCTGGATATCGACGCCGAAGGACTGGTCCTTTTCAATGAAGAGGCCGAAGGCACCGACCCCCTTATGGCCCTCAAGATCATGGATGTGATCAAAGCAATAGGGAGAGGATTCAACCCTGACAAAGCGGTACGGCTTTTCGAGGATGACGAATACTTCGAAACGATAGACCTGAAGGATGTTGCCGGGAGCAGACCCAACCAGCTGGGGAGGGTAAGAGGAAGGCTTATAGGCACCGGCGGAAAGACCAGAAGGATCATAGAGGAGCTTACCGGCTGCTACATGTCGGTGTACGGGAACACCGTATCCCTGATCGGGAATTCCATCAGCCTTCCGGTAGCAAAACATGCGGTGGAACTCATCCTGAACGGAAGCGAGCATGCCACCGTATACCATTATCTGGAAAGCCAGCGCCCAAGGCTCAGGATCGCCGAGATGGGTTTTGACCTGTGAGCGTAATGCTATGGAAGACTGGACCTTGGAGATCCTGGATAAGGCGGAAGGGCCGGCATCATGCGGCCTGTGCGACCGCTGCCTCGGAAGGATGTTCGGAAAAATCGGGACGGGGATGACCAACGACGTACGCGGCAGGATGATCAGAGAGGCTCTGTCCGTGAACGGAAAGGATATCCCGGCCCCGGACGTCTGCGGCCTCTGCGAGAACGTGTTCGATCTTATGGACAGGTTCGCAAATGCCGTGGCCGAAAGCGTAAACGGCGTACGTTCGGACAATTTCCTCGTCGGTTCCAGAGTAGAGCCGGAGATCTCCGACAGAGAGAAAGCCCTCTGGGAGACGTACGGGCTTGAGAATACCGAATCCATCAAGACGGAGCTCAACAGAGAGATCGGAAAGCTCGCCCTTCCCCTTATCAACCGCCCGGTCGAGTTCAAGAATCCGCAGGTAGTGGCCTGCGTCGACACCAGGTTCGCGGACGTCACGCTGGATATCGCTCCGGTCTTCATCGCCGGAAGGTATTACAAATACAGCCGCGAGATACCCCAGACCATATGGCCCTGCAGGGCCTGCAAAGGCAGAGGGTGTGCCAGATGCAGCGACACGGGCAAGATGTACCAAACGTCCGTGCAGGAGATAATCGGCGACATAGCGCTGGAGATGTCCGGAGGGGAGGAGCATTTCTTCCACGGCATGGGGCGGGAGGACATAGACGCCTGCATGCTGGGCGAAGGGAGGCCGTTCGTGCTGGAGATAAGCAGACCTCGGGTAAGGGATATCGACCTCGACGAGCTTGAAAAGAGGGCTAACGCGTCAGATCTTGCCGGATATACCTGTCTGCACTTCGTTCCCCGCGGTGCCGTGCAGGAGTACAAAGGCGCTGACCCCGACAAAACATACAAGGTTAGGGTCAAAGCTGAGGGTAAAGTTAATAAAGAAAGAGTAAATGAGGTAGCCTTATCATTCGAGAATGTCCACATTGACCAGAGGACGCCACGCAGGGTGGAGCACAGACGTGCCGACCTTGTGAGAAAAAGGAGGATCCTATGGGTCAAGGCGGAGATGATAGGCGATGATGTGTTCGACCTGACTCTGAACACGGAATCCGGGACATATGTCAAGGAGTTCGTTTCCGGGGACGAGGGAAGGACTGCGCCGAACTTCTCCGACGCGCTCGGCATACGATGCGCCGTGCAGACGCTCGACGTGATAGCGATCAATTACCAAGAACCAACGAGGGATTAAGATGCAGGCATCCAGAGGAACAAGGACAAAGACCCGCCAGCTCCTGAAGAAAAAACCGAGGGCGCACGGACTTTCGCCCATAACGAAGGCTTTCCAGCAGTTCGAAGCAGGAGAGAAGGTCAACATCATCATTGATCCCAGCGTTCACAAAGGTATGCCATTTTCCAGATTCCATGGGCTTACCGGCGTCGTCATCGGTCCGAGGGGGGCCGCGTATGAGATCAATGTAAAGGACGGCAACAAGACCAAGATGGTCGTAGCGCGCCCTGAGCACCTTGTAAGGAACAGGGAATGAACACTTTTCGACGGTGATCCTATGTCCGATCAGTACATAACACTGGCCGAGGTCAGGGACCTTCTCTCGGAAGAGCATGAAAAGAGAGAGCTTCTTACTACACAAAAGGCTGCTATGGAGCACGCGCGGACAGTATGCTCCGTGTCGGCCGAGAACTCCCGGAAGATCGTAGAGGAGGTCAGCGCCATAGAGGGCGTCAGCGAGTTCGCCGCGGTCAAGATAGCGGACCTTCTCCCCCAATACCCCGAGGACGTGCGGGCGATCTTCTCGAAAGAAAGACTTGCGATCGAACCCCAGACCATTGACCAGATAATCGAGGTAGTGGGTAAATATCTGTAATACTATTCTCTGTGAGGGATCACGGTGGAAGAATTCGCATACATACTGGATTATCTTTCGCAGGGCGTGCCGAGCGGCAATTTCTCAAAGAAGGAGCCGCTGTGCTATGCTTTGGGCGATGATGAGTTCAAACTTTTTGAACTCGTCCCTAAACCGGACGCCGTCATCAACATCGGCGAGAGGGTATACATCGGTAAGGACGCCGCAAAGAGGACCGCCATCGACCATGTGAAAAGACGCGTCGGGCCGTCGGAGCTCACGCACGGCGCGGTAGCCGAGCTGGAATACTGCGTCAGCGAGATCGTTCTGGCGAACCAGCAGAGGTTCATAAGATTCTTCAACGAGGCGGAACCGATATCCATGAGGAAGCACCTGCTGGAAGAGCTTCCGGGCCTCGGCAAGAAGACCATGATGGCCATACTCGACGAGCGCGCAAAGAACGGACACTTCAAGGACTTCAAGGACCTGAGCGAACGCGCGGTGATCAAGAACCCGGAGAAGCTCATATCTGCGCGGATCGTGCTTGAACTGACCGACAACAGCATGAAACGCTATCTCTTCGTGTCCAAATGAACAGAGGAGAGACCGGCAGACTGATGGCCGAGACCGGCGTTATCCCTAAGAAAAGCAAAGGGCAGAACTTTCTCACAGATGACCGCGTCGCAGACCGCCAGGTTGATTTTGCGAAGATATCCCCCGGAGACAGAGTGCTGGAGATCGGACCGGGACTGGGCATATTGACGTCAAGGCTCATCGAACGCACGGGCGACGTCACGTGTATCGAGATCGACGACGCATTGGCCGGCCACATAGAGAAAGAATACGGCGGGAGACTTTGCCTGATAAGAGGGGATGCGGTCAAGGTCCCCTTCCCTCCCTTCGACGTGTTCGTCAGCAATCTCCCCTACAGCGTGTCCACGCCGATAATATTCAAGCTTCTGGAACATGATTTCAAGAGGGGGGTCGTCATGGTACAGAAAGAATTCGCCGACAGGATGACCGCGGACGTGGGCAGCCCGGATTACTCCCGGCTTACGGTGAACCTGTTCTACAAAGCGGACTGCCGGATCTTGGAAAAGGTGCCGAGTTCCAGATTCAAACCTCAGCCGAAGGTTGATTCGGCGATAGTCGAGATCATGCCCAGACCCGCCCCGTTCAAGGTGTTCGATGAAGGATCGTTCTTTAGGGTAACAGAGGCCACGTTCAACCACAGACGAAAGAAGATAGGAACATCTCTAAGAGCGGCCGGTATGATCAAAGAAGGCTGGAACGTCCCGTTTCTGGAATCGAGGATAGAAGATCTCCGGCCGGCTGAGATCGCGGATATCGCCAATTCTATATTCCTGTGCAGCGGGGGATTTAAAGGGTAATATCGGCCATGTTTCGGTCTGCCGGAGGAAGAGCTTATCTGAATGTAATTTTTTGGCTGGATATGTGGGGAAACCGCACGGGGTGAGAGGAATCTATATAAACTTGTTGGCCAATGGATTATCATGGAAGGCAAAAGCAGACCCATATTGATTGCAATAATCGGATTCTTCACTATATTGGCGGCGGTATTGATACTTGTCATGTCGGCGCTGGCGCTGTTCGCGGACACGATATTCGCGGACCTTGGCGTAGACCTTGCGGAATACATAGGCAGCGTAGAATTCATCGGATACGGCGGGATCATCGGCGCCCTGATACTGCTGATAATCGGTATCTCGATCTGGCGGGGATGGTCCATCGCATGGTACATAGCGGTGCTCCTGTACGGGATAGGCCTGATCCTCATGCTGTACTCAATGTATCTGGTGATCACGGCAGACGGCTTGGATGCGGTGTTCGTGCTCCCGTTCGCGATCTCCCTGCTCGTCATCGTGCTGATACTGTACTATCTGTTCCGCCCGAAGGTCAAAGAGTTCTTCGGCATCTGAACGGCACCCAACCTTTTCAGAGGGGCGAGTCCCCTCACCCTTATTTCTCATTCGCATAAGACGCAAGTCCGCCGCGGCGCGGCCGGCAGTAAATGTATAACAACCTGAACCCGATACAGATAGGATCATATGCAGGTCGGCATAGTAGGAAAACCGAACGTCGGGAAATCGACGTTCTTCGGCGCCGCGACGATGGCGCCGGTGGAGATCGCGAACTATCCCTTCACAACGATAGAGCCTAACAAGGGCATCGCATACGTCAGGACGCCGTGTCCGTGCAGGGATCTGGGGGTTCAGTGCACGCCCCACAACTCCGCGTGCATCGGCGGAACAAGGATGGTACCGATCGAGCTTTTGGACGTGGCCGGCCTTGTTCCAGATGCCTGGGAAGGAAAGGGGCTGGGCAACAAGTTCCTGGACGACCTCAGGCAGGCGGATGCGTTCATCAACGTTGTGGACGCAAGCGGGACCACGAACATTGAAGGCATTGTTGTCCCTGAAGGCGGGTGCGATCCCGCGGAGGACGTCGTGTTCCTGAGAAGGGAGATAGCCCTTTGGATGAGGGAGATAATAAAGAACGGTCTGAGCAAAATAGCCAGACAGGCAAAGATGCAGGGAAGCAAACCGGAGACCATACTGCAGGAGAGACTTGCCGGACTGAACGTGACGGAGGGGCAGATCAAAGAGGCCCTGAGACATGTGGAGCTGCCGCAGGACCCGACCCTGTGGGATGACGAGAAGCTGCTGGCACTATGCATCAGGATAAGGGAGATATCCAAACTTATGATCATCGCAATGAATAAAGCGGACATCTCTCCCCCCGAGAACCTTGACAAACTGAGAAAAATGGGCGACAAAGCCGTCCCCACTCTTGCCGAGACGGAACTCGCACTGAAGAAGGCCGGAGCCGCGGGGCTCATAGATTATGTTCCCGGCAATACTGGCTTTACAGTCAAGCCCGGCGTCGCGCTCACCGAAGGGCAGAAAAAGGCCCTTGATTACATGGCAGAGAAAATGAAAGAGCAAAACGGCACAGGGGTGCAGGCATGTCTGGAAGATTGCGTCTTCAAGCTTCTGGACCTCATTGCGGTGTATCCTGTGGAGGACGAATCTAAATACACCGATCATTTCGGGCGCGTTCTGCCGGATTGCTTCCTCGTCCCCAGAGGCTCGACCGCAAGGGACCTTGCATACAAAGTACACACGGAACTCGGGGACAAATTCATAAGAGCGATCAACGCCAGGACAAAAAGGACGGTCGGAGCGGACTATGTGCTCCAGGACGGGGACGTCGTCCGGATAGTGGCGAACAAGTGATAGCATGGAGATGATGGACGTAAGACTCATAACGGCATCATACAGCAGCGATGCGAACGGGGATGTGTTCGTGGAGCTGTTCGGAAAGACCAGAGAGAAGAAGTCCGTCACCATCCTTTACTACGGGTTCGACCCTTACTTCTTCATAGTCGACCCCAAGGACGATGCCGAAACGGTCCTGACAAGGGACCCGGAGGTGCTGAAGACGGAACGGGACCGCCTTTTCTACAAAGGTTCTTTCCACGAGGTGCTCAAAGCGACGGTCAAATATCCCTGGAAGGTCCCGGAGTACCGCAACGAATGGAAAAAGAAAGGGTACGTCGTACTCGCGGCGGACATCCCCTTCCACCACCGGTTCGTCTACGATAATGACATGGGCTCATGCATAAGGGTGACGGGCGAGAGAGCGACCGGCCCGTATGCCACGGACATAATCTTCAGGATGTCCTCCTTCGAGAACATAGAGTCGTTCGATCCGGGATTGAGGTTCCTTTCGTTCGATATCGAGAACAGCATCCAGCATGATTTCATCTACACCATATGTTCGGTCGTCGAGGAGGACGGAGCATACCGGAGCTGTGAGCCTCTGACAGGTAGCGAAAAGGACATCATAACCAAGTTCGCAGAACTGATAAAAAAAGAAGACCCAGACATCATAACGGGATACAACATCGATAATTATGACATCAGAAAGATCATGGAAAGGGCCCAGGCCAACAAAATGAAGGACGCGCTGCCATGGGGGAGGGATATGGGGCAACCGCGGGTGGTCAACGAGAGATTCTGGAGACTTAAAGGGCGCATCGTGGTGGACGCTTGGTGGGCCGCGAAGCGCGAGCTGCGGCCTAAGCAGGAGACCCTGAACGCCATTTCGCTTCAGGTGCTGGGAGAGTCCAAGCTTGACGTGGATCCCAAGAAAATGGACGAGGAATGGAAGAACAACCGGGAGAAGGTGATAGAGTACTGCATAAAGGATGCGGAACTTGCCCTCAAGATCCTTTTGAAGATAGGTACCGTGAGGAAAGGCATGGACCTTTCTACCGTTTCGAAGCTTCCGCTTGACGACGCGCTCAATGCCGGTTCTTCCCAGCTTGCGGATTCGCTTCTCATCAGGGAAGCTGACAGACAGAAAGTAGGCGTCCCGATGACCGGGAGGAGAGAATCGGGGGACCCGATAGAGGGAGGATACGTCCACACGATGAACCCCGGGCTCTATCATTGGGTATGCGTGCTCGATTTCAAATCGATGTATCCTTCGCTGATAATAGCGAAGAACATATGCTTCACCACTCTTTCCCCCCAGGGCACCATTTCGGCGCCCTCCGGCGCGAGGTTCCTGTCCCCGGACAAAAGAGTGGGTATCCTCCCGAAGATACTGAGCGACCTTATGCGCCAAAGGGATGAGATCAAAGAAAGGATGAGATCCGCATCGGATGATGTGGAACGAAGATACCTCAACGGCCTTCAGGAGGCCGTGAAGGTGCTGATGAACACCTTCTACGGCGTTTTCGCATCATCCTTCTACCGTTTCACGGACAAGAACATCGGCGCGGCGATAACCGCTTTTGCGAGGGATAACGTTAAGAGGATAATAGGTGAGGTCGGGAAGGAGGGGATAACCGTGATCTATTCCGACACCGACTCCGTGTTCATGCAGTCTCCCGTGAACGATCTGGACGGCTCCGTCGATTTCGGTAAAGGGATGGCGAAGAGATTCTCCACGGAAGGCGGCACGCTGGAGTTCGAAAAGCTGCTGGAGCCCCTCTTCTCCCACGGAAAGAAGAAGAGATATGTGGGGAGAGTGGTCTGGCCCGTGAGGTCGGAGGAACTTCTGGTCAGAGGGTACGAGATAAGGAGGTCAGATTCATTCGAGCTGCAGAGCCGCCTTCTGATGGAGCTGTTCGAGAAGATACTTGACGAGAAGAACGAGGACGCGGTAGCTCTGGTCAAAAAGGTCATCAGGGATACGCTTGCCAAGAAGGTCGATGTGTCCGAGCTTGTTATCTCCAGGACCTGCAGGGGATTGAACGTTTACGAGAATCCGGAGAGAATGAGCAATGTGCAGGCCGCCAAGAAGCTGATCGAGAAAGGGTACGACTTCATACCGGGAATGAAAGTATCATGGATAGTCACTAACGGGAATATAGTGCCGCAGGAGGTCGAACCTTATGTGAGCGGCGCGGATTTCGAGGGAGACCCGGACTTCGGATACTATGCGGAAAGGCTGGCGCAGACAGCCTCCAGAATAACCGAGGTATTCGGATGGGGGGAGAAGGACCTCATGATGGGGAGCCAGCAGTCAACGCTCTTCGATGTCGATCACGGAACGAGGGATACCTCGGAGAAAAAGAAGAAGGAGGCTGCCGCGCCGAAGACCGCCTCGAAGAGTCCCAGACTCGAAGATTTCTTTTGATTGAAAGGAAACTCCCCCAAACATTTTGGTAACTGGGTTTCATGGTTTCCGGCTTATTGGTGGGTGGAAAAAAATATCTCCGTTCCAATACGCAAATTGATCACCCCGGCGCCCCAGATATCTCAATATAATAAATATAGGCACTAAAGAACACATTATACCCATCCACAGCGCATGAGAGAGATGACGTATAATACGAATAATTAAAGAGAAGGACATTAAGATTATAAGGACAATTGCGATTATGCTTCCCTTAGTTTCGCTTATTTCCTTACGCTCATCAGATCTTGCATTGAACACAATTGCCACATTACACCTTGACAATTCGGTTTTGTTCATCACGGCTAAGAACCTTGCCTCCAACTCATCTGCGTACTTCCTCTGAACCAATACATCCAGATCGCCAACGTTCATTACAGCCGCTCTTACCTCTCTTTCTTTATATTGAGAACTGAAAAACGATATCAATTCCTTTGCATTATTCATCCATTCTGGATTCTTTTCGATATGGAACACCGGTATGTCAATCACCAGCGTCACCTTCTTTAAGTTGTTTCTTTTCTCACAAAATCTTATGAAGTCACTATTGATGGACGATAAAGAGTACTGATAGACGATGATCGCCTCATCGTATCCTGTGATATCATTCTCTTTTTTACTGCCGATGATCTTCAGTACTTTCCCCGATGTGGTTTCGGCTAGCATAGCCAATAATGCGGGATTTATAGAATGCTTCGGACAGACTATTGCGACGGCCATTCAATCCCGTATCTTATTTGTTATTTATATAGGGATAGAATCAATGAAGAAAGCCATCGGATGAAGGGGGAGCGCCCCCATATCATTTTATCTTCGTCAAAACAGTGCCGGAGGGATAAGGTAGATCATCAGAGCTAAACAAAGAATGCATATCATTGTCCCTACTGTCCCTGCTATCCAAATGGACCGCTTTGTTCTTTTTATCGTGGTTCCATCTTTTCTATATCCTTCAATTTCCATTGTCCATTCCCATCTATTTTTTTTTCCTTTCTTTGTATTTCCTTCAGCTTCTCTTATTATTTGGTTAAACCAGCTATAAAAGCTCATATCAAACGTAACCCAGTCTGTGACAAAAACCACAAACATAAAAATAAACGCCAAAAGAATAAAATAAAATGAGACATAGGTCATAAACGTAAAGAAGACTGTCAGAGCAGTGAAAACGGTTATAATGTAAATAAACCACCATTCTCTTCTATCTTCAATCACACATATGCCTCTTTTTAAGTTTATTTTCTGCTTGGATCGCATGCCGCTTGCGACACACCCATCGCAAATGGGCGGCTGTGTTTATAAGCCCCTCGTAAATGTCCGTTCGAACATCCTTCAGCCTCCGTCTCCGGCTCAGCTTCTGGACGGTTCGTCGCTACTGTCAGAAGAACTGTTTATCAAAGCAAGAGTGGGCCCTGCTTGATACGCCACATAAGAGATATAAAAAATAAAGTGTTTGAGAAGCTGTTTACTCCCAATTCATGTGGGTTTATTTGAGTTCAAATGTAATCGGCGTTCCGCTCTCATCGAACACGGCCCTATATACGGTGTGGGTCACAGGGTCACAGTAGAACGATGCACCTATCGTTATTCCGGATTCATTCGTCACGGACATACTCCACTTCTCGACCTGCACATTGCCGTAATTCGCCGCGCCAATGGTGATTATCCCTCCGACTTTAACGGCGTCCGCCGGTAGCCCCTCCGGATAGTTGGAGATGTAGCATAACTTACCTACATCGTCGGTGTCGCGGAGGTTTGACACATCAAAAGACATCCCATACTTGCCGCCTGTGATGTCTGCGACACATACCATGTCGCGGTCATAGCTGTGTCCTCCGACTATAGTTGTGTATTCATAGACCGTACCGATTGCCTCCGACTCCTCGTACGAGGTCTGCCAGACGGGTTCATATTTCGTCAGATCGAGCGTTATAGGAAGCCCCTCCGCCATTCCTTCTTGCTTGTACATCAACATTTGGTTCGAGGGATCGACATAGGATTTCACAGTTTCTCCGTCCTCGGTTTGCTCCCATATGTTCACAGTTTTACTGCCGTGGATAGTATCGAGCTGAGTGGTGCCGGTCCTCGTCGCTCCATCTGGTATTCCTTTCGAATCTACTGTGTAGGCAGAGTACTCTAACCCCCCTTCAACAAAGGTTTGAGTGACCTTGATGAAATATTCATCTGCATTCTGTCCAACGATGTCCACCTTATATGTCGCGAAAACGACGACCCCAAATAATGACATATCATATTCCAGCACCGTTCCGGGAGCTATGGCTTCTTTTTCTCCGTCGTCGTTGTCATTACCAGACAAGACGACATACGCCGCTGCGGCAGCCACGACCACCACGACTATTACAACAATAGCGATCAGGACCGTGGATATTCCCGATCTGTCCTTTCGCATTTTACTCTTAAATTCCATGGTTCCTCCTCCTTGTAGCAAGTACCAAGGCCAAATCAGACAGTGCGTATAAGTAGTCTGCCCATCTGTTGTGTTATTAAAAAGCCGTGCTCGATGAGAGAATTATAAAAAAAGAAAGTTGTTTGAAAGGTATTTTCTGCATTTATTCAAGGCTTCTTGCTAAGATTAAAGGTTATCAGATTTCCATCCTCATCCTGAATGATGAATCTGTACACGATGTGCGTCACAGGGTCATAGTAAAATTGGATATCTCCGCCCAAACCCTCGAATACCCACTGCTGGACGAGCACATTGCCGTCTAATGGAGAACCGATAGTGCTTGTGGTGCCTTTATTCACAGCGTCCGCGGGTAATCCTTGCGGGTTGTCGCTGAGGAAATATGATTTGCCGCCCCCAATGTCATACATTACTCCGTATTTGCCCCCTGTGCAGTCTGCGACGCATACCACTTTGCAGGTATACAGGCTCCCGTCAGTTGATGTCCCAGAGTATTCATAGGTCATGCCTATTGACTCCGACTCCTCATATGAGGTCTGCCACTTAAACTCATATTGTTTCAAGTCTGCCACAGCAGGAGTTCCGTCTATTATAAGATCCATCTTGTATAACAAATCTATGTTTGAGGTATCGACATAAGACTTTGAAGTGACCCCGCCTTCAGTAAGTTCCCATACGTCTACGTTCTTTCTGCCGTAGTAGACCGTATCGATTTGAGTGGTGCCTGTCTTCTTCCAACCCTCATCCATACCTTTAGATTCTAAGGAATATTCGAATGTCGTCAATAGACCTGTATAGGTCGTTGTTGTCTTCATGAAATATTCATCAGTGTTCTGTCCGATCACTTCCATCGTAAATCCTCCGACTACCATTCCGAACGCAGAAATTTCATATATCATCAACGACCCGGGTGCCACAGTCTCTTTTACAGTCTCCTCTTTATTGTCATCGCCGGACAAGACCACATATGCCGCGGCGGCTGCCACGACAACAATGACGGCGACGATTATGACGATAAGGATTGTAGATATTCCTGATCTGTCCTCTCGCATTTTACTCTTAAATTCCATGGTTTCTCCTCCTTGTAAGTACCAAGACACAGAATCTGACTGTGCGTATTTATAGCCCGCACCTGCCGCCTTTAACGAAAGTACCTTTAAATAGGTCATTTGTATGGACGGTAGTACAGAACTCAATGTTCTGGCGGAAATGTGCCCTCCGGGGTGAATCCGAAAAAGGTGAGAAAATGAGTGACGAAGGTCAGGATGCGCGCCCGGTGAACGGGAAAAGCATGTACAGTTATATTGGGGATGCCTGGAAAAACCCGGGCAAGACCTATTTGAAAGAGCTCAACCACGAGAGAAAGATCCAATGGAGGAGAGAAGAGAACTTCATCAGGGTCGAGAGGCCCACGAGGCTTGACAGGGCAAGGGCCCTCGGTTACAAGGCCAAACAGGGTTACGTCGTGGTAAGGGGCAGAGTAAGGAAAGGTTCGTTCAGAAAGAGAGCCATCACCGCCGGAAGGAGGGCGAAGCGGAAAGGTATCAACAAGATAACCACCGGAAAGAGCCTCCAGAGAATGGCCGAGGAAAGGACCGCGAAGAGATACCCCAACTTAGAGGTGCTCAACTCGTACTGGGTGGGCGCGGACGGGCAGCATGAGTGGTATGAGATAATACTCGTCGATCCGGCGCACCCCGTCATCAAGGCCGACCCGAAGATCAACTGGATCTGCGACAGCGCCAACAAGAACCGCGTATACCGCGGGCTAACGTCCGCCGGAATAGCGGGACGCGGCCTTAGGAACAAGGGCAAAGGCGCCGAAAAGATCAGACCTTCGATAGAGGCCAAGGGAAGAAAGGGGAAGTAACCCTCTTCAAAACACTAAACTCATTGTCCCGTCCTTCCGGACGGGGCCGATTCTTCTTTTATCGCTTCAAGCATTGAAGATACTTCCCTGTCGCTCATGCCGACGGTGGGAAAGAACAAAGGTATCCCATAGTCTGATACTGACAGGCTTTCCAGCTCCTGCAACGATATTCCCTTTACAATACCCAGTATGTCCGGAGACAGCTCTTCCCCGTATTTTATCTCCGGGTCATACCTCTCCAGCAGCGGCTGCTTATCCCCTTTGACGATCGCCTTGCAGCCCCGCTTCATCATCAGCCACGCCGAAAGGACATCCCTTTCGTTCCGCACTTCCGCGATGACCTTCCCCTGCGTGCCTAACGGAAGGCCGCCATGGCATCTTACGTATGAACCGAAGATGAACGCTTTATTATTCCTGATCTCCAGATAGAACGTGACGTCCGGATTCGTGAGGTCAACTTTGACGCCTTTGTCTTCGTTGGCAAGGAATATTGCGGAACCGACCTCCCTCCCGGCGTCCAGGCTCGTATAGTTATGGCTACCTTCCCTTCTCGCCTTGACGGCGAAGGACTCTCCGGCCTTAAGTCTGCTCAGCGAGTAATTCGCGGCGGTCGAGCATATGTCCTCCATTTCTGAGGAGCAGACCTCCGCCACGGACAGAGACGATATGCCGAACACCCTCTTCACGGAAGATACCGCCGCGTCGATGTCGTCCGCCTCAACGTAGAACCTTGCGTCCTTCTTCGTTACCAGCGCCTCCACTCTGTCGGCGGCCAGCATCGACATCATATTATCTCTCAGTCTGTTCTCGAATTTAACGCGGACCGGCGTGCTCTTGAGGCCGATCTCTGAATATCTTGCAAGTATTATTGGCACTGACCTTTGAATGCTCATTTCCGATATATTATTTCACGTCAAAAATTAATAATTCCGAAGTATTCACAGGAACATGGACCCTCTGCTGATCATTGCCCTTGTTGCGATAGGGATCGGTGCGGGCACCATCGGCGCCCTTTTCGGCATAGGCGGCGGCATTATCTTCATCCCGGTGCTGACAATTCTGTTCGACCTTTCCGCAAGCGAGGCCGTGGCCGTGAGTCTGACGGGGATAATCGCCACCTCCGCCGGGGCCGCTTCGTTCTATGTGAAGAACGGCTCCGCCAACATAAGGCTGGGACTCCTGCTTGAGATAACAACATCGATAGGCGCGATGGCGGGTGCTTTCTTTGCCATGTATGCCGCGAATTGGGTCCTGCTTTTCATGTTCGGCTGCGTGCTGATCTACAGCGCCGTGAGCATGATCCTCAGAAAAGAGAGGATAATCGAGCACTCGGAGGGGGAAGGGAGTATGAACTTCTCATACTCAGACAGCAAGGACCACACCGTTAAGAGATATGAGGTCAAGAACGTCAAAAGCGGCCTTTTGGCATGTACCGCCGCCGGCGTCCTGTCCTCATTGACCGGCGTGGGAGGGGGGACCATCAAGATCCCTCTGATGAACATTCACATGCGCGTACCCATAAAGGTCGCAACCGCGACAAGCAGCTATATGATCGGGATAACCGCATTCTCCGGCGCGATCGTCTACTTCATACACGGGGACCTTCTTCTGGATTATGCCGCCGCGATTGCCGTGGGCGCATTCCTCGGCTCGATCATCGGCACAAGGGCCTCTAGGCTGATCGACGCGGGCCCGATGAGGAGATACTTCTCGATACTGCTCCTTGCCATATCGGTGATAATATTCCTTGAGGCAGGTGGTGTGTTATGAAAATGAGCGACGCCACATCCCTCTCCCTGAAATGCTGTCTCTTCGCGGGGATCGCCCTTCTCGCGGCGGGGCTGGTCCTTTCGGAACAGGACGTAGGAGACAGGATCATGTGGCTGGGCGCCCTTGTGCTGATAGCGTCCCCTTTCATAGGCGTCCTGACGACGCTTTTCCACCTCGTAGCCGAAAAGGACTGGAAATGGGTCAGAACGGCGTCGGTTCTTGCCGCCATGATCTTGGTGTTCCTGATATTGTCCATCCTGATGAGCTGAGGTCACTCCCTCTTCCTGCATCCTTCACAGGCCGGATCCTCGGCTTTAGGGCACCCGCCGCAGTATGAGCACCCGCCCCGCTTAAGAGACCTGTATGTGAAGTATGCGGAGAGCGCGATCACCATGAGAACGGCGGCCGCTACCGCAAACGTAGCCGCGTTAAGCATCCCGCCTCACCTTCCTGAAGATGCTGAAGGGGTCCTTTGAGGCCAGCATGTAGATCAGCGCTGCCAAAGCTATGACCGCGGGCACAATCCCCAATCCCAGACCATTTCCCATGAATACCGAAGCGAACTGATAGAATATCAGGGCGATCGCATATGCCAGCAGGCACTGGTAAATGACCGCCTTCGCGGCGCCTCTCCAGGACCCGAGCTCGCTCCTCATCGCGCCGACTGCCGCAACGCAGGGAGCGCATATCATGTTGAACAGAAGGAACGCATATCCTCCGGCCTGCGTGAGCATGCCGCCTATGACATCCCAAAGCTCCTCCCCTCCTCCGGGGCTGAATAGCACTCCGAGCGTACCGACAAGGTTCTCCTTCGCAAGCAGACCTGTGATGGTCGCCATGGTGAACTCCCAATCGTCCCCGAATCCGAGCGGCACGAATATCCACTTCAAAGAGTTGCCTATGTCGGCCAGCATCGAATCCGCCGCGCCTACGCTGTTGATGCCCCAGTCATACGATGACAGGAACCATACGAGCACACACGCCAGCAGCACGAAGGTGCCGGCATTCTTTACGAAGGACCACGTCTTTTCCAGCGTCGATCTTATGACGCTGAACGCATGCGGAGCGTGATACGGAGGAAGTTCCATGATGAAATGAGACGGGGCTCCCGCGAGGGACCTCCACTTCTTCATGATTATTCCGGACATCAATATGCACAATATTCCCATAAAATAGACGGATATCGCTATAAAAGCGCTCTTTCCGAACAGGGCGCCGGCTATGAGGGCAATGGCTGGAAGCTTTGCGGAGCACGGTATGAATGTGACCGTCATTGCGGTTATCTTCCTCTCCGTCTCACCCTGGATGGCCCTTGACGACATTATGCCGGGGACGCCGCATCCCATCCCAACCAGGACGGAGATGAGGGATTTCCCGGACAGACCGAACCTGCGGAACAGGTGGTCCATCACAAAGGCCACCCTGGACATGTACCCGCATTCCTCAAGCATTACCAATATAACGAACAGCACCATCATCTGCGGCAGGAACCCTATTACGGCCCCGACGCCCCCTATGATCCCCTTGACGATCAGCCCGACCAGCCAGTCCGCGACCCCCGCGTCGGTGAGCCATCCTTCGGCGGACGGCATCAGAGTGTCCCTTATGTAACCGTTGAGAATGTCCGTCCCCAATGACCCGATCGTCTCTATCGCGATGAAATATATGGCGAACATTACGGCGGCGAATATGGGGATCCCAAGCCAGCGGTTGGTCACGATCCTGTCGATCCTGTCCGAACGGGTCTCTCCTTTCCTTACGCTGCCGCTCTTATCGACAGATTCGCCTACTATCCTCCCTATCAAAGAGTACCTTTCCTCGGCGATGATGCTGTCGGCGTCGTTGTCCATCTTCGATTCCATTGAAGAGACAACGGCCTCTATCCTCTCCCAGGCGTCCCCGTCGATGTCCTTCTTTAGTCTCTCATCCCTCTCCAGCAGCTTGAGGGCGTACCATCTCTCGGCCTCCTCGGGCACTTCCCCCCGAAGGATACCCTCGACCGTCGAAACGTATCCTTCCAGCTCCTTTGAGTATCTGAGGGCGTTATCTGCCTTCGTCCCGACGGCGGACATGACGGCGCGGGAAAGTTCCTCGACGCCGTCCCCTTTGAGGGCGGTCGTTTCGACGATCGTGCATCCGAGGGCCTTGGACAGCTTGCCCAGATCTATCTTTATGCCTTCTCTGGCAACCGCGTCCATCTTGTTGAGCGCGATGACTGTCGGGATCCCGGCCTCAACGATCTGAGTGGTCAGGTACAGGTTCCTTTCCAGGTTCGAGGCGTCGACGATGTTGATCACCGCCTCCGGCCTGTCCTTCAGAAGGAAATCCCTGGAGACCACCTCTTCGGGAGAGTACGGTGACAAAGAATATATCCCCGGCAGATCGACTATTATAGCGTCATCCTCACCCTTCAGTCTGCCTTCCTTACGTTCAACGGTCACCCCCGGCCAGTTCCCGACTCTCTGGGAGCTTCCGGTGAGCCTGTTGAACATCGTGGTCTTCCCTGAGTTAGGGTTCCCCGCCAAAGCGATCCTTACGGTCATCTTCCCGCCGGTTACCTTTGAGCCGCCGTTTCCGGCAGAGAGGGGGTGAAGAATATCTTTGAAGCCATTGCTTTGTCCATCGCTATCCTGGACCCTTTCACATCCAGGATCAGGTTTCCAGAGTTCTCGTTCACGACGGATACGCGGGCTCCGATAACGAATCCGAGTTCGCAGAGGAATTTCCTTATTTCCTGTTTACCGGAGACCCTTACGATCTTACCGCCCTCGCCGATCCTTGCGGTCACCAGCGGCACTCCGCTTTCGGATCTGAAGGAGTCCTCGTCCATGGGCACGCAAACGTTTCCGGTGCACTTACCCTCGCACGTACAGCTGCTTGCACAATCACAATCACAGTTGTTATCCATGAATTTAGGATTCCCTAAAAGTATATAAATTTAGGCATACCTAAAGCATATAACGCCATCACTGTTCAGCTCGAAGCCACAGCGCTTTCCAAAGACCCAGAGCTGAAAAATTCGCGGCCGCATCGGCAAGTCTCCCGCACACACTCATCTTGTCATCTGCGTACCGATGGTCCGTTCGCAAGAGGCAGTCGCGTCTGATATCCTGCAGGCGCGCGGTGCTGCTGCCGTTCCGCTGTATGCGCAGCGTCCTATTCCGGCTTGAAGGGGAAATAGAAAATGCGAACCGCCGCTGAGACGGGGCGGACATATTTTCCGCATAGTCACGTTAATAAAGCCGCACGCGGTATTAATAACGCGAGAACACGTGCTGAAGGTATGTGTCGATTCCCTTTATCGGATGTGAAGTGCATGAGAGGAAACAAGAACAGATGGAGAGGGGCGGCCCTCTCTCTGATGATTGCTGCGCTGTTGGCGATCACCGCGGCCGCATTTTTAGACCGAGAGAACACGGTCCTCGGGGCCGCCGGGGACTATAACGCCGGCGATGTCGCGGTTATCAACGACATCATCGCAAATAACGGTCTCGGCTGGACGGCGGCCCCTGCCGACGGCAGTTCTGTGCCCGGCAACTGGACGGGCGTGACATGGAGCAGCGCTTCCACGAACAAGCGCATAATATATCTGGATCTGGACGTAAAGGGTCTGACAGGCGGTATGCTCAACGTCTCCGGCCTGACCGCGCTGGTATGGCTGTATTGCAACGGCAACGCCAACCTGACCGCGCTGGATGTGTCCGGCTGTACCCAACTGGAAATTCTGAGCTGTCAGATGAACAACATTACTGCGCTGGACTTGTCCAAGAACATCCTGCTGGAATACTTGAACTGCCACGACAACAACATTACTGCGCTGGACTTGTCCAAGAACATCCTGCTGGACGATCTGGACTGCTCTTACAACGAATTGGCCTCGCTGGATGTATCCAAGAATACCGCGCTGAAATATCTGCGCTGCAGCAACAACGAGCTGACTGCGCTGGACGTGCCCAAAGGTGCAGCGCTGATATGGCTGGATTGCGGCGGCAATAAATTTACCGCGCTGGATGTGTCCGAGAACACATCGCTGAGGAGCCTGGGTTGCTACGACAACGACCTGACCGCACTGGACTTATCCAAGAATGCAGCGTTGGAATGGCTGAATTGCAACGAAAACAAACTGAACGCGCTGGATGTGTCCAAGAACACATCGCTGGTATACCTGGACTGCTCTTATAACGACCTGGACGCGCTGGATGTGTCCAAGAACACATCGTTGGAAAGCCTGAGCTGCCACTACACCAGATTGGACGCGCTGGATGTGTCTGAGAACACATCGCTGGTGATACTGGACTGCGGTTATAACAACCTGAGCGACCTGGATGTGTCCAAGAACACATCGCTGAGAGACCTGTACTGTTCCCACAACAGCCTGACCTCGCTGGACTTATCAAAGAACACATCGCTGGAGGTACTGAACTGCTCTTACAACGAACTGACCTCGCTTGATGTGTCCAAGAACGTGTTGCTGACGGCGCTGGACTGCTCTTACAACGAACTGACCTCGCTTGATGTGTCCAAGAACGCATTGCTGAATTACCTTCGCGTAAATTACAACTACATCGCCGCTGAGACCAACGTGACCGGCGCTACGTCCCTCCTTCATTTCCCATCTTCGGGCTGGGATAAACCGGATTTCTACTTCTCTCCGCAGTACAGCGGCGCGCCCCTTGCTTTTACAAACAATGCGGGCTTCAATGTGCCAGCTGGTAAACTTGGGACGACCGTTAAGCCGATAACCGTACAGGGCGGCGTATCGGGCGGGACGGCCCCGTACTATTTCTACATCAGCGCCGGCCCTTCATGGCTTGATATCGACGAGGATACGGGAGAGATCACTGGCGAGCGTCCAGCGGCGGAGCAAACCGCGACAACGGCGGTCATCCTGGTGGAAGACAGCAGTAGCCCGGCAAAGACCAAGATGATAATCATCTCCGTCGGCGCGGTAACGGAGGAGCCTGCCCCCGGCGGCGGCAACACGACGCTCATCGCCGCGATTGCCGCGATAGCGGCGGTAGTACTTCTGGCGGTAGTGTATATGTTCGTTATACGCCCGAGAAGGCCGTAAAGCCTACGATCAAACGGGACAAGGGCGGGGTTCACCCCGCCTGCGTCCATTAATTAACCACTTTATATGAGCCTTCTGTCATCTGCGGGTTGTTACAAACAGCCAATTTAATTCCGATCCCAAAAGGAGAATATCGGGGCGTTCTGGTTCGTCATAAGCTCAGGGAAAAAGGACGTGTCTGCGCATATGGCGGCCGGCCGGCGCTCGACGGTAATGAAAATATGATCCCGACCAATATGATCTGACCTTACGCCCGTGCGGGCAACGGATAGGATATGGGAGGCCGTTTGCCGCTGAATTGCGGCAAACAGGCGGACGGATCGATATGATAAGTGCAGGGGAAGGGATTTGAACCCTTGGACCACTAAGGACTAGACCCTGAATCTAGCGTCGTTGGCCAGGCTTGACTACCCCTGCCTAAACGGGCTGATTCACTTTTTCATATAAAGAGGTACGTGCACACAAAGGCATGTGCACGCAAGAGGATATGAAAGCTCACGCCTTCATTATCTTCATCCAGCCGCCGCTCTCGTATATGGACAGCTTCCTCTGTTTCAGGATCATTTCGAACTCATCCCATGTTATTACGGATAATCTGTCGTTGCTCCCTTTGGTGAACTGTACTCCGGAAGTCCCCTTTACCTTTCCAGGCTTGAGTCCCTTGTTCTGTGCGATCTGCTTTGCTTTTACGATGTCTATCTTCTCCATGACCATCTCTTTCACACCCTCTAGCCATCTGGCATAGTGGAATAAATATCCAGATGAGGAATATTTAAAAGTTTTTAATAAATCGGGGAAAAACTGGGTCAAAAACGGCCTCAAATGCATTTTTCACGCTGGGTCAATTGCGGCCGCATGACAAGAAATATCAACCGGAATATTTCTTAGGATATTGATGAAAAACGCCCCCGCGCTGATGCTCCGCTCCGTAACTGAGGAAGACATGACCGCCGAGAACGCTCTGAGGATCGGGCAGACGGTCGGGATGTCCTGCAGAACAGTATGCGTCGGGTCCGACGCCGGTCCGAGCAGCAGAATGATAAAGAACTCACTTATAAGCGGGCTGCTTTCGGCTGGCGCGGAAGTCAGCGATGCGGGCGTCGTTCCCGCGCCGGCGGCGGCCTTGGCGTCCGGGGGTTCCGACTGCGTAATGATGGTCGGGGAACCCGACGAGCAGGGGAGGATCAGCGGTATACGGATCATGAACCCCGACGGCTCGGCCTTCACAAAAGAGCAGCTGCGGCAGATCATAACGGACGGCAGGAGGGACCAGCCTCTTCCGGGATACAGGGATATCGGAAGCATGAGGGCCTGCGACACGGCCGCAGATGACTATAACCGAACGATGCGTGAGAAATACGGGAATAGCGTGGACGCGCCCGTGATATTGGACTGCGGCTGCGGAAGCACGTCTTTGTGCGCCCCGGCGATATTGGCGTCGGCGGGCGCCGACCTGACGACGATGAACGCGCAGATCGACCCGCGGTACAGCCCCAGACCGCCGGGGGTGGGCATGAACGACGTCACGGGCCTTGCCGAAGTGGTCGGTATGGAACTCGGGAGCATAGGGATAGCGCTCAACGGCGACGGGACGAAGCTCGCGCTTTTCGACGAGAACGGAAAATATGTCGATCCGGAAAGCATTCTTGCGCTGCTGCTGCTTTACCTGAAGCCGTCGTCGGCGGTGGTGCCCTTCGACGCCTCGGCGGTGGTGGACGATGCGTTCAGGGATCTGATCGGAGAAGGTCTTTCCTCTGATGCGAAAGCTCACAGCGAAAGACGGATAATACGGACCGACAACGACCTGGAATCGATAACCGAAGCCATAAAGAACAACAATGCGGAAATGGGCGCGATGGCCGACGGGACCTTCATATTCCCCGATGTGACGATGTGCCCCGACGCCATAAACGCCGCCGTTATCCTCACCAGGATGTCGGGGGAGAACAGCATAAGCGACCTGCTTGCGTCATTCCCCAGATATATCGTCCTTAAAGAATCGATATACGGTCCGGGCAACATCGAGCTCTTCTACAGGAAACTCGGCGAAAGGCTCAAAGAACTGGATTCGGAAGATATCTGGGAGATCGAGGGCGGAAGGGTCGGCATGACCGGAGGATGGTTCGCCATCTCCAGGAACGCGGCCGATCCCGAATACATCGACATTACGGCAGAGGCAAAGGACAGAGTATACGCAGTCAGCATGATGGAGCTGGCAAAGGACATCGCGCGCAGCTGCATGTGATCAGAATATGATCTCAAGATCGACGACCCTTCCTCTCGAGTCGTAGGCTTTCCAGCTCCTTCTGTCATAGGGCTGGCATGTTATAAAATGGACCCCTCCCATGTAATTGAAGAAATCCAGGTCTGCGTCGGAGGGCTCGTTGCTGTACCCGGGGTGGGAATGCGCCGACCCGGATTTATGGAAATCCACCGGCGACATCCAATCGTTTATGAAGCTGTGGCTCTCCCCGTATACGGACCCAGGCACCAATATCATCTCGGAGATCACACCATCGTATTCCCTGTGGAAGCATATGAATTCATCCGGGTACGTGGACTTGGCAGATTCATTGAATCCGTCGATGAAATCCACGCTTACCCCGTAGATCCTGCTCATATCGCGTTCACCAGTTTCTCCCTTACCCTTGAATAGAAATCGGTGTTGAACCTTATGAACCTGACAGTCTCCGACGACCTGATGAAGTCTATGTGGGTCTTACCCTTTATCTCATATTCTTTCTGCCCGTCAATGACCAGCATGCATCCGCTGTCCATCACGGTCTCCACCGTCACCTTTGCGTCCGCCGGGACCACGAACGGCCTTGACGCGAACTTGTAAGCGGCCATCGGTACGACCACCACGGCGTTGACGCGGGGGTCGATCAGCGGCGCTCCGAGGCTCATGGCATAGCAGGTGGAGCCGGTGGGCGTCGACACGATTATCCCGTCGGCGCGGACCTCTGTCATGAGCCTGTCGTTCACGTATACTTTGAAATGTCTTATCTTCGCGATGGAGTCCGTATGTACGACGGCTTCGTTCACCGCTTCCGCGAGGTATTCTCCCTCATACCACGAGCTGATCTTGAACCTCTCCTCCACCACGTACTCCCCGCAGCGCAGCCTCCTGATCCCTTCTTCGATATCGTTCACATGGACCTCTGCCAGGAATCCGACTCCCCCAGCGTTTATCCCTATCATCGGCGCTTTGTTCTGCATAGAGGTGCGGAGGATGGTCCCGTCCCCGCCGATCGTTATCATGATGTCCACTTTCATATCCTCGACGGGGTACCCTTTCATGCCCAGTTCGGAGGCGATCCCCTCATCAAGGACATAATCGCAGCCGCTCAGAGCTTTCATCACCCTTCTCGCATACTCTCTGGCCTCCGGTATCCCGATGTTCGCGCATATGCCGTAGATCGGCGATTCGGGTATCTCGTTCTTCGCTTTGACGATGAAATCATACGCTCTCCGGTCGCCGAAGGCGATGAAATTGGAATGACATCCGATGTCGAAGTCCATATCCAGCACGTTTCCGTCGAGATCATAGATCTCTCCTCCCGCCTCCCTCAGCACGAGAGCGCTGGCCGCGATGTCCACTATCCTTATCGCACGTGAATATCGCTCGGAATGCATCATGAAACCATCCGCTTCCCCCTCCGCGACCAGGACCATCTCCAACGACGCGCAGCCGAACGAGCGCGACGATTTGACCCTCTTTGCGAGGTCGAACGAATCCGGGTGCGCTCCGTTCCCGAGATAGATCATCAGGAACAGATCGTCCATTTCCGCCTTTCTGACGTGGATCCTTATGCCGTTCTTATATGCGCCCTTCCCTTTTTCGGCGGTTATGACGTCGCCGGTGGCAAGGTTCCGGAGGTATGCCGTGTGGACGCCGGAAAGGGATCCTGTGCCGACGGCCAGCGATATCGTGAAAAGCGGGATCCCGGCGACCGCGTTAGATGTTCCGTCTATGGGGTCCAGGACCAGCGTCTCTTTACCGCCGTTGTCGACGAACCCGATCTCCTCGCTCAGGACGTTCAAGGGGATGTTGTTCTTTTGGATGAACGCAAGGACGGTGTTCTCGGCTATCTTGTCGATCTGAGAGGTGGACGTCCCGTCGGCGCCCATTCCTAAACATTCTCCTCTGCATTTAGAGTCGGGGATCTTCCTTATAGCTTCCTCTACCGCATCGGCTATGTCGCTCAGAACATCCATCATGACCGAAAGAGTTGGTCGCAATATATTGTTCTTTTGATTTATTCGCTTTTTTGGACGCCGGCATCGGCCTTATTGCGCAGCATTACGATCGCGCCCCCTATGATCAGAAGCATGCTTGCGATGACCGCCAGGTAGACGCCTGCTCCCAAGTAATCCATCAGCCTTATGTCGGCTATCAGGTCCGCCCCGGAACTGATGAGCGCCATCTTCGACATAGGATAGAAGATGTAAAGAAGCGTCGCCGCCAGCATAACGGCTCCCAGAACGGTCGCGGCTGCCGCACCATTCTTCCCGCGTTTGGTGAAAGACAGCGCGGCCGGGATCACCGAGATCGCGGCTGCCGCAAATACCGCCAGCGGCATGTACGCGTAATATCCCGCGGAGGGATAACCGTCGGGGAGGTCGAGGCCCTTAAGATAGAAATCGAACCCGTTATACTCAAACCTGGCTACTAACATATCCAGACTGAACCACGCCAGGAACACGCTTCCTATCCCCATGACGGCGCCGATCAGCATCATTATCTTGAAAAGATCCGGATCAGCGGCGAATTTCGTACTTTCATCGGGCATGAGTGAACGTAGGAGTTGGAGATTAAAAGAATGTTGTAAAGGGTTTCGTTAGCGCCGTTTGTTCAGCCTTCATCGGGTACCGGTCTTCGACGCCGTGCCCAGTGCTCCGAATATCAGCATTATCAGGCCGGCGGCGAGGGCGGCGTAGGCTCCTGTGCCTAAGAACTCCATGATATTATTGTCATTGAAGTACCAAACGTACACGATTACCGCTATCAGCACGAGAAGCCCGCATACTGTGGCTCCTCCTCCGCCTATTCTCCCCGGTTTTAAGACTGTGAACAGTCCGCTGAGCAGTCCGCCGATAGAGAATATCAGGACGACCAGCGGCATGTACATGGGATAGTTATCTGAGATCCCGCTCAGCGATGCGCTTTCGGATATGTCCTTTATCATTTCCCAGCCGCTGCGGGTAAAGCCAAAGAAATCTATCCATGCCAAGAATACGCTTACGGCCCCGATAATGCCGCCTATCAGAACTATAAGCGCAAATATCGAGGTCCTTGCTTTAAAGTCAACCATTATTTTTCCTCCTTTGTGTGAATTACGTCCACCTATTGAAAATCCACATAGTTTGTATATAAGTCTGAGGGTACTCCTTTTTGTTTTCTCTATACACAGTAATTATTAAATCATAGTCCCATTACAAACCAATGATCCCCGTAGGCAGCACAGGCGGTTCAGTATATTCCGAGAACAACAAACTCTATACGCTGTCGTCGAACCCCGAAGTAAGGGTGTACGGGGAGAAGCTTGTGAAGGTCTCCGGCCAGGAATACAGGGAATGGAATCCCAGAAAGAGCAAGCTCGCCGCTTACATCAAAGCTGGCGGCGAGGTCTTTCCGATAAAAAGCGACAGCAGGATCCTGTATCTGGGTGCTTCCAGCGGGACAACCGCGTCTCATATCTCGGACATCGCCGTGGACGGGAAGATCTACTGCGTGGAGTTCGCGCCGAGGATGTTCAGGGACCTTGTGAACACCTGCGCCGCCCGGCCGAACATGATACCTATCCTAGGGGACGCGACCGACCCGGAGGGGTATCAGTTCGCCGTCGGGCTGCTGGATCTCGTTTATGCTGACGTCGCGCAGAAACGGCAGGCGGAGATAATCGCGAACAACATGGACTTCTTCAATGCGGACATGGGAATGGTGGCTATCAAGGCCAGGTCGGAGGATGTCGCTTCGGAGCCTTCCGAGGTCTATAAAGCATCCGAGAACAAGCTGAGGGAAAGAGGGTTCGAGATACTGGATTCCAGGGACCTGGAGCCGTACGAGAACGCCCACAGCATGATGGTCATCAAGAGGAAGTGACTTGGCCACCGTTTATGCCGTAGCCTTCGATGACGACCGTTTTCTTATGGTCTTCAACAAGAAACGCGAAGGGTGGGAGATGCCGGGAGGAAGCATCAATGAGGGAGAATCGGCGGAGGAAGCGGCAAAGAGGGAATTCCTGGAAGAGGCGGGATATGACATCAGGGTCCTGGAGATCAAAGACATCGGCCACTGCCGGGTCTGCGCCTGCCTTCTCCTCGATAAAGTGAACGGCTCGCCTGAGATGGACTCCGAACTTTTCTCGGAGGTCCCGGACAGGATCGCTTTCGAAAGGTCCGAGTACGATACGGTAGTACCATGGGCGCGTTCCGTCGTACGCTCCCTTAAAAAGTGAATATAAGGGTGAATCTTTTAATACTCCTTCTTAATTGGAGTGTCTAGCCTCGCCGCATATATAATGATCGGAGAATCAAAATATGGCAAGAATGCACGCAAGAAGAAAGGGCAGATCCAGTTCGCAACGCCCCATGATAACCGAGAACCCGGAGTGGGTACCTCTTACAGCCACCGAGATAGAGGACCTCATCGTACAGTTCACCGAGCAGGGAATGACCTCTGCTAGGATCGGGCTGGTACTCAGGGATCAGTACGGGATACCCAGTGTCAGATTGGCAACGGGGAAGACCGTCACCGAGATCATGAAGGAGAAGGGAGTAATGCCCAATCTTCCGGAAGACCTTTCAAATCTTATGAGAAGAGCGATCTCTCTTAACGTTCACGTCAAGAACAACAGAGGGGACGTCTCCAACCTGAGGGGACTGCACCTGATCGAAGCTAAGATCAGGAGGCTGGAACGCTACTACAAAAGGAACGGCGTTCTTCCCGCAAACTGGAAATACTCTCTCGCAAACGCAGAGATAATGCTCAAGTGAGGGTCTTATGGACGATACCGTCCTACCTTCCAAACTTCTTACAACTTTATCCGATGCCGTAGGCATAGTCAACGGCCACGATTTCATTCAGGTCTACTCTCACTATGACGCCGACGGGATATCCGCGGCCTCAATAATAGCAAAGACCCTTCTGAGGGCCGGAAAGGCCTTCAGAGTGACCCTTCTGACAAGCCTGAACGATCAGAACATGGAGATGATAAGGAACACCCCCTCGGAGTGCATCATCCTCACGGACCTCGGCGCGTCGTACGTGGAGCAGCTGGACGCTTTGAGCTGCGATGTTGTAGTACTGGACCACCACGCTCCCGAACAGCAGGCAAAAAGAATATGCCACGCGAACCCGCACCTTTACGGTATCGACGGAATGACGGACGGCTGCGGAGCGACCATGGCCTTCCTGTTCTCGATAACCATGAACAAAAAGAATTGGGACCTGGTCCAGGTGGCGTTCGCCGGGATCGCCGGGGACAAACAGCACATCAACGGCCTGAAGGGGCTGAACGTCTACCTTTACGAAGGAGGATCGGAAAAGGGATATATCAAAACGCTGGACGGATCGATGATACCTTCCGGGCAGCTCACCTCCGAGCTCTTTCTTTCGACGGAACCGTACCTGGCGGGGATAAGCGGCAGCGCGGAGGGTGTCGCCGGTCTGCTTGATGCGGCCGGGATCGGGAGGGAGAAGTTCTACAAGGATCTGACAGAGAAGGAAAGAAGAAAACTGTCGTCCCTGATCGCTTTGAAACTTGTCGAACAGGTAGTCTCCCTGCAAACAATGCTTGAGATCTCCCGCACAAGATATCAGCTTAAGGATTGGGATACGGACGCTGAGACATTAGGGTCGCTTCTGAACGGATGCGGGCGCATGGGTCTCGGCGGCGTCGGGGTCTCCGCCGGCATGGGAGACCCGAAGAGCATGTCGAAGGCGGCTGAGCTTGAGAACACCTCAAAGGAACAGATAATGGATGCCGTGCTGTCGCTGCAGAGAGCCGGGCTCAATCAAATGGACAACATCCAATGGTTCGACAGTTCGGCCTCCGGATTCACCGGGATGATATGCAGCATCGCGATGCAGTTCATTGGAAATCCCTCGAAACCTACGATAGGGATCAACCGTTCCGAGGACATGGCGAAGATCTCGTCAAGAGCGACATTCGACCTTTTGGATAAGGGAGTGGATCTCTCGACGGCATTGAAAGAAGCCTGTGCGTCCGTTGGGGGAAGGGGCGGCGGACACCGGATAGCCAGCGGCGGTTCTTGTCAGAAGGAGAGATGCGACGAGTTCCTTCTGAATCTGGATAAGATCATAGGGAAACAGCGCGGCCGCTGATCAGGACATTCTCCATACGGCCTCTACCTCATCGGTCCTGAATCTCTGCCTAACGGCGGTATCTTCGATGTTCATCCTTATCCGGGAATTGTACATGATATTACCAAGCCAGGCGATCATCGCGCCGTTGTCGATGCATAATCTTCTGTCGGGAACGAACATCTCGGCCCCGCGGTCCTCGGCCATGATCCTTATCATATCCTGCAGACGGAGGTTCTGCGCCACTCCGCCGCCCAGGAGGACCTCATCCTTACCGATGTGGGCCATCGCCCTTTCCATGACCTCCGTGAGCATCGAGAAGGCCGTTTCCTGCACAGAGTACGCTATGTCTTCCAGACTGTGGCCTTTCTTCCTCATAAGAAGAGCGGAGGTCATTATCCCGGAGAACGCGACATCCATCCCTTTGACCGAGTACGGAAGATCCAGAAGCCTATCCCCATCCTTGGCGAGCTTCTCTATCACGGGTCCGGCGTAGAATCCGAGGCCCAGTTCGCGGCCCAATTTATCCAGCATGTTCCCGACGCCGATGTCCTGGGTCTCTCCGAAAATGCGGTATCTTCCGTCGGAATAAGCAATGACCTGAGTGTTTCCCCCGGAAGCGTACAGCATCGCGGGGTCGCCGCAGCCGGTTGTCGCATTCCCGATCTCGATGTGCGCTATGCAGTGGTTCACGCCCATTATGGGTATCCCTAACCTTGAAGATAATGAACGGGCGGCCGTCGCCGCGACTCTCAGACAGGGGCCGAGCCCCGGCCCCATGGAGAACGATATCAAGTCGATTTCTTTAAGCGATACGCCCGCCTCTTCCGCGGCCTTTGTTATAACTGCGGAGACAACATCGGAATGGTGGTTGGCGGCCTCTCTCGGGTGCAGTCCGCCCTCCTGCGGCCTGAACATGTCTATCACGTTCGATAGGACCTTCTTCTCAGAATCAACCACACCTACACCGAGCGTGTGGGCCGTTCCTTCGATGCCGAGCGTAATCATGAATTAACAGTAGATTGGAATCAGAGATATATCACTATCCCTTTCCAAACAAATTAATGGCCGTTAATTTAATGGTCATTAATTTAATAGCCATTAAATTAACAGAATTCAGATAGTGCCAGTATAGAGAATACTTGCAGTCGCTTACCTTCGGCCAAGGCTCCTTCTTCCCGATGACCCGCTGCAACGTATGCTGTGCTTCTCATCGGCCGCACACGCGCATTTCACGCACTTCGGTATTGCTGGACAAGAAAATATTTATTTATAATAATGGTCATTATGATAACGGTCATTATGTTAATTATGGTCTTGGGGAGATATTGCGGATGAAATTCTATGACAGAGAGACAGAGCTGGAGATCCTCAAAGAGACTCGCGAAATGTCAAAAAAAGGCGGCACTTTCACAGTGATAACAGGAAGAAGACGCATAGGCAAAACTGCGCTGATACTGGAGTCCGAAAAGGGAAACAGCTTCCTTTATTTCTTCGCAGAACGCAAAAGCGAAGCGATGCTCTGTAAAGAGCTGATCAGGGACACAAAAAAATACTTGGGTATAAAAATATCAGGCGACAGCTTCAGCGACCTTTTCGAAGAGCTGATGGAATACGGTACAAAGAACAACTTCACCTTCGTGATAGATGAATTCCAGGAATTAGACAGGGCCGATAAATCCATAACGAGCAGCATACAGAAACATTGGGATGCGTATAGATCCGCATCCATGGTGAATCTGATAGTCAGCGGATCCATATACTCGATGATGGTCAGGATCTTCGACAGATACAAAGAACCGCTTTTCGGCAGAGCCACTTCAAAGTTCAACATCCGTCCCTTCAAACCAAGCGTGGTGAAAAGAATACTCAAAGATCACAATCCCGAATATTCTCCGGATGATCTGCTCTTCCTCTACATGGTAACCGGGGGCGTCCCCATGTACATCGAACTGCTGATGGATGCTGGAGCGACCTCTTTTGATAAGATGCTGGAACGCATCTGCCGCCCGAATTCTCTGTTCTTAACCGAAGGGAGGGATCTTCTCATATCCGAGTTCGGAAAGGATTACGGAACATATTATTCGATCCTGGAATTGATCGCTACCGGAAATAATACCCTCCGAGAGATAAACGATGCGATAGGAAAGGAATCAATTTCATACCTGGATAACCTGGAGAAGGAGTATAATCTTATAACAAGGAACAAACCGATCTTTTCCAAAGAGAACAGCAGGGGTATCAGATGGCACATCTCGGACAACTACATGAGATTTTACTTCAGATTCATCGGCGGAAACCGGTCGCTCATAGAGAGGGGCGAATATGGTCTTTTGAAAGAGATGATAGAAAGCGATTATTCGCAATACAGCGGATTTGTGCTTGAGAATTACTTCAAAGAGAAGATGTCCGAGGAGGAAAGACTGACGAGCATAGGATCATATTGGGACAGGAAAGGGCAGAACGAGATCGACATCATTGCCGTGAACGATATGAACATGAAAGCTGTAGTGGCGGAAGTGAAACGCGATCCTAAAAAAGCAGATGTCCATAAACTCAGGGAAAAATCCGAAACAGTTTACGGGTTGAAAGGGTTCGACGTCGAATTCAGGATACTTTCCCTTGACGACATGTGAACCGTCTGAAATAATGTTCATTGTCATAATGACCATTATTTTAATTGATTTTTTACAGTACCAGCTATGAACGGATCACTTGTAATCCTTTATCTTCAGACCCGGCTCTTTGTTCGCGCATTCGCCGCAGATCGGTTCCTTCTTTCCAAGGAATTTACTGATGGCTAGGGCGCAATTTGTGCACAGGGTCTTGCTGCACCGGCTGCAGCGCACGCCGTGTTTTCCGTCGGTCACGTTACCGCATTTGACGCATACGGCGCCGTCCTTTGCGATCTTTCCGCCGCATATGTCGCAACTGTATGCTTTTGGTTCAATGACGCTGAACTCCGCCGAGCTGCTCTCCAGCGACCGGATGGTCCTGCTCTTTCCGAACATTTCGTATTCAACGTCAGATAACGGGAGGTACAGGCACATGATGTTCTGGATGGTGATGTCCTTCTTCGACGGGGAGCAGGTCTTCGTGCTGAGTTTATCGGGTTTGGCCATATACGGAACGTACTTGGTGTGGGCGTCCTGCACGCGATCGTACAGGGCGTCCAATATCTGCTTCCTCGGCTTCAGGAGGGCCGCGTCCTTTCCTTCCGGATCGTAGGCCATCCTCGGGGCCATGTCATAGACCTTTGCGAAATCCTCTCCTTCGATCTTCCCCGTTCTCTCGCTGACGTAGAAGGAACCTTCTCCCGTCTCCTTGTGTATGACTTTACCGGATGCGGTGAACTCGGCGTCCACTCTGTAATCGATCTTGTAGAATAATACGAGCGATATGTCCCTTCTCTTGATCGATAGGTTCAGACCTATCTCTTCTGAACACTGGAGATCCTGTTTCAGTTTTTTGGCGAGGTGTTCCTTGAACTCCCTGTCGCTGTTGGATATTATAGTGAAGGCTTCGGGCTCTTCTTTCTTGTAAACTAATTTTATGCCAGCCTTGAACGCGATCGCAGCGAGTCTTTCAAGATCCATCAGAGTGACGGGGAGATTGTTCTCGTCGATGTATTTCTGAGCGGTGGACGCGAAGCGACCGGATGTTACGATGATGCCTTCCTTCACCTTTTTCTTTTTCATGGCGAGAGAGAACTTCTCCACGGCGGGCTTTCCCACCGGGGCTTTGGCGGGATGTTTGCAGTCGACGGCGATGTTGTTATTGCTTAGGACAACAAAGTCGGTGTTGCCGTCGTCGAAAAGGAATGAACGTTTTGTTTTTGATTTGTAGAAAGCTGAGAAGATATCCTCACATAGTTTTACGAACCCTTCGCTGTCGAGACCTTCCGTGTAGAGAGTCTTCATGATATATGGAGGGGAGTCTTTGTTTTTGATTTTTTGTATTATTGCATGATTTCCGGTCAGAAATATCCGAATATTTGTGTTGAAGATTTACAGTGCGCCTACTTTGTGAGCACTTTTATCGCTCACTGTGGCGGACATTCATGAGAATGGACGTCTGCACATAATCAAGAACCCCTTTATATAGTAAAAACCCCCCTATTACCTACTGTAAACGGGTTGAAAAAATGAAGTTTGATGGGGCAGATATAGGTTCATCTATTATGGAAGTGATTACCTCAGGACTTTATGCCAACAATCTAAATTGCATTAGAGAGTATGTGCAAAATGCCATCGATGGGTCAGCGAAAAAAATATGGATAGATGCTCTAAATGATGGCGCATCGGTAAGTATACTGGACAACGGAGTTGGCATGACCTTTGAAGAGTTGGAGGGCGCCCTTCGTGTGGGGATTTCATTCAAAGGGAAGAATAACATAGGATGGAGAGGGATTGGCATATGGAGTGGTGCGGCTATATGTAAAAATATTGATGTAGTAACGAAAAAAAAAGATGGGTCCAAGCTACACGTTTCCATTTCTTGTGAGCCGTTGGTTAGAATAGATCGTAATCGATCAATAATAGACGCACTGACAGAAGCAGTTCCGGGGGAGATTGAAGAGCTACCTCAAACGCCAGAGGATGATTCTAGAGCATATACAAAAATTACGCTATCTGGAATATATCCTCCTCTTTTCAATATGTTCTCAGCAGACAGCATATCAAGATACCTCGAAGGTACGATGCCACTTGAGTTTAATGACGATTTTATCCTTGCAGAAAAAATAAAGAGCAGACTCTCAGCCTATGACATTATCATTTCAAGTTCAAAAATTTTTGTCAATGGAGATGAGATAAAACGAGACCCACAAAGTTCAAATGGAATATTCGATGATCTTATATTTAAAGAGTTTAGGCCAATGATGACCAATGGTAAATTAAAAGTTGAAGACGTAAGTGCTCCCGCTCTCGCAGTAGGCTGGTTTGTTTCTACTAATAGCAATAATAAATTGAAAATAAACCAATTCGGCATTCACTACCGTAAACATGGAGTGAGAGTTGGCGACAAAACCTTGGTCACAAGGATGGCGAAAAGCTTCAAGGAATGGCAATATGGTGAAATTCATATACTCGATCCCGAAATAATAGAAGATGCAGGAAGAGATGGGCTCGAGGTCTCGGGAATAAAAACTATGCATCTAATGGATTCTGTAGGAGAATTCATAAACAAAGGCCTCAATCCACTTGCATACTTAACATCAGGGTTGCTTCAAAAAAATAATATCGATAAAATAGAAATTCTATTAGAAGAGGGACATGATGATTCCGCAAAAGAAAAAGCTCGTTCCATAAGAAAAAAATGGAAAGATATAAAAAATTTACCTGGCGATTATGAAAATGATATTCGGCCTGTACTAGATGAAGTTATCGCTGAGAAAAAAAGACAAGAAGATTTGCTCGATGGATTGGTTGTCAAAAGTTCTGAAAAAGCACTCAGCGTAGCTATGGACCCAAGACCAGATAAATTCTTTGGGACACTTAAATGGGCTGGTTTGGATAATACAGACAACGTTCAAAATGGCATTATCCGTGTCGCAGAAGAACTTAAACATTTATCGAAAGGTAGAGCCTATTCTCGATATCCTCTCGCATCAGCTTGTCTATTAAGAACCGCATATTCGCTTTGCATAGAAGGGATGCTTGAATCAGCAGGATTGTGGGATGATGCCTCTTTTCGTAAAAATATCAGAGGGGCTGAGAGTAGACTTAAAAGCGCGATTTTGGATAACAATGGTCCATTTCGCGGCAAAATAAACTCTAACCACAGAGACGCATATAGGCAACTTTTACAAGTAGATATGCTGTCTGCATTGAGCAGTGTCGTTCATATCCCCGGCACATGTGCAATTAGTAGCGAAAGACTAGAAGGAATCGCTACGGATTATAGGGGATGTTGTTTCATCCAAGAGACAATAAAATATCTTGCAAAAAATAATAATGGCAAGGGAAGTCCATGAACATTTTGCTTGTGGAACCTTCATATTACTCGCGCTACCCTCCATTGGGGCTTATGAAGCTCGCTTCACATTATCTTGCGTTGGCAGATAATGTTAAGATGGTAAGAGGTACGGTTGTCATAACAGACATGGTACCGAACCGAATAGAAATAACATCGCTTTTCACATATGCATGGAAACCTGTCCATCAAGCAATAGAATTCTATCACAAACAATTTCCTGATGCAGAAATACATGTTGGGGGAATATATGCATCGCTTCTTCCTGATGAAATAACTACTGAGTATCCATATGTGAAAATTCATAAAGGCCTCAATGCTCAGGCCGAAAAATTTATGCCAAACTATGACATACTAAAAACCATAGAAAAGTGGAAAGGGTGGGATGGGTCGATATTATTTACATCCCGCGGCTGTATAAACAAGTGTCCATTTTGTATGGTACCAACGATGGAGGGTGACCTTAGAAATGTTCTCCTTGACCCATCATTCCATGTACACCCTGAACATAAGAACATCATCATATGGGACAATAATTTTCTTGCTCTCCCTGATTGGAAAAATAAACTGGACAAGCTTGCACCATTGAACAAAACAGTTGATTTTAATCAGGGTCTCGATGCAAGGTTGATGACGGAGGAAAAAGCGAAAGCACTCTCAGAGCTTAAAATCAGAGACATGCGAATGGCATATGATGGACTACATGAAAAAAAAGCAGTACACAGAGCCGTGAGAATGCTTGATTCGGCTGGTTTTGATAGAAGGCGAATCTCATTTTATGCGCTATACAACTTCTATGATTACGAAAGTGATTTCTACGACACGCCCGAAGAATTTTACGAGCGAGTTATCGACATAATGGATTTGGGTTGCGTTACATATCCCATGCGGTTTGTGCCGTTCAACACAAAGACAAAAAACGAATTCGTGTCTCCGTTGTGGAAACCAAACCAGCTGGAGGCTGTTGCAAAAGCTAGAAGAGTAATAGGGTTTGGGGGGAGCTTTCCACCATATTCTGCTTTAGTCCAAAAATTCAAAAAGGCTGGGTCTTTTGATGAAGCTTTCAGATTAGAGGAACGTAAGAGAGAAACCTCGACATCTACCAAAATGATGATGGCCTGTGATTTACCACTCTAATTTCAACAAACCTATCTCCAATTAATGTTAGGAAGAACCGGTTTGAATCGGAAGAACCAGAAAGATATAATAACCACCATCCATTACGAGAAGTGCTGGGCTCGTGGTCTAGGGGTTATGACGTCGCCTTGACATGGCGGAGGTCGCCGGTTCAAATCCGGCCGGGCCCACCATTATCATTACAATAAGAATATTAACCAGACGGATCGTTTTATCATATGGTGTGCTATTGAGATATAGGCTACATTCCTTCAGAGATGCCAGAGTTATATTTGAGAACGACCCTGCCTATCTTGGACTTTGGGAGGACGTAACAAAGGTCATTGAGAGCATAACGGATCAAGACCTTATTAGGAAATACGAAGAGGTAAAAAGATCTAGGAAAAAAAGTCTGTCTGAGCCGATTAACCGATTGATCGATGAGCGACTGGTCAAAAGAGGCTGGAACAGACAGAGTCCAATATTCAACGATTCTCGCTATTTGAGTGAGAGGGGCACCAAGTGGACGCTTGATTTCTCAAAGGACCTCATTGCCATAGAGGTTGCCTTCAACCATGGAGAGGCTACGGCATGGAACCTTATGAAACCTGTATTATCGAGTCAACTCAATCACGTCAGGAAGGCCATTCAGACCTCAGCCGGAGTGATCATAACTGCAACTAACGACTTAAAGGATAAGGGTAACTTCGATAGCGCGGTAGGAACATATGAAAAATTCTTAGACTATCTTCTGCCTTTTAGCAATATAATAAGCGTTCCACTGATGATTGTTGGTATAGAGGGCCCCGAGACATTTTACATCGAACCGAGGGCGGGCACAACGCCCCCCACTATTATTATGAACAAAGTTTCTCAGTATAAACTGTGATAATATGGAGAAAAATCGATAACAAAGGACCTTATTATATGCCCAAACGAACCGCATACGTACGTGACAAGCGTTCTCCTCTTCCAAAGAACGAAGTAGTCTCAAAAGTAATGAGCTCTAATAAATCGAAGGACACCGGGCCGGAGATGATGCTTCGGAAATCGCTCAAGGAGAACGGAGCAGGAGGATACAGGCTCCGATGGAAAGTCCCTGGAAAGCCAGACATAGCTTATCCGGGAAAAAAGATTGCCATATTCGTGAACGGCTGTTTTTGGCACAGATGTCCCCATTGCAATCTACCTCTCCCAAAAAGCAATACTGATTTCTGGAGTGACAAGTTCGAAAAGAACAAAGAAAGGGATCGAATAAAGACAGCTCTCCTCGAAGAAAAGGGCTGGGCCGTCATTACTGTCTGGGAATGTGGGATCAATAGTAATTTAAAGTCGATCGTCGATACGATACTATCGACCCTAAATGAAAGGTGAGTTCACTTTCGGGTACATTCGGTGACCTCTTAATCAACCTTAAATTAGATGTCGGGCGTAGTAGCGTTGGATGAGGATGCGTGTCGTGGAGTTGTTCGCAGGAGTGGGCGGGTTCCGCCTTGGTCTGGAGAGGGCATCCTCTAAGTTTGAGATAGTATGGTCTAATCAGTGGGAGCCTGGGAGCAAATCCCAATACGCATTCGATTGCTATCAGCAGCACTATGGCATCTCCGAATTCCATGTCAATGAGGACGTGGGCATCGCAAGGGAGAACGTAAGGGACCATGATCTTTTAGTAGGCGGCTTCCCATGTCAGGACTATTCTGTAGCACGAACGCAGGCAAAGGGAATAGAGGGGAAAAAAGGTGTCCTTTGGTGGCATATTGATTACATCATCGACAAAAAGCGCCCCAAATATATCTTGCTGGAGAATGTTGACAGACTGACTCGCTCGCCTGCGGGCCAGAGGGGCAGGGATTTCGGCATCATACTGCGATGTCTTGCGGAGAAAGGATATGACGTGGAATGGAGAGTGATCAACGCAGCAGAGTATGGTTTCTCTCAAAGAAGACGCCGTGTGTTCATATTCGCATATCACAAGGGCACAGATTACTATAAACGTATTCGGGGGGCCGACAGGAAGAGACTGCTCAGCACCGATGGTTTCTTTGCTAAAGAATTCCCAATGAAAAGACCAGACCCGAAGAGGTCCGCTTCATTCTTCATTGGAAAGACGAGATACCCCTCGTTGGCCGACATCTCTAATGACTTTGCAGAACACCTCTACAACGGGGGGATAATGAGGTCTTATCACGTTTACACAAGAGAGTGCCTTCCCGAATATAACGGGGCTATAGGGACCCTCAGTGAGATACTTGAGGAAACGGTCGATAAGGAATACTATGTTGCTGACACCAGCAAATGGAAGGAACTGAAGGGGTCAAAAAAGCTAGAAAGGGTCAGTAAGGATGGGATAAAATACAGCTATTCCGAGGGGAGCATGGCATTCCCGGACCATCTAGACAGACCGGCACGTACCATGTTGACAAGTGAGGGCACAGTCAACAGAAGTTCCCATATCATCAAAGACGATACTGGCGGATACCGCATCCTTACTCCAATTGAGTGTGAAAGGATCAACGGTTTCGATGATGATTGGACGAAGGCTATGCCTGAGAGATTCAGGTACTTCGTAATGGGGAACGCATTGGTCGTGCCGCTGGTGGAAAAAATGGGAAGAAGACTCATCGAGATTGATTCGATTGTAAAGGGGCCCTCATAAGATCACCATGTCCTCGCTCAATATCACGGCCGACTTCATTGCGTGACCTAGTGTGTCCTTGATACTGCTGCTGTGCTTTCCCTTTATCTTCTGTATCTCTACGGAATCATACTGAGGAGTTCCCTTTGCAACGACCGCTCCATTGTGGCAGATGCTTACGACATCCCCTCTGCTGAAATTGCCTTGGACCTCAGTTATGCCCGCAGGAAGAAGGGACCTGTGCCCCAGTATGGCTTTGCACGCGCCTTCGTCGACCATAATGACGCCATAGGAACGAGCGGTCTTCAGCCAACGGCGTTTCTTACCGATGTGCATATCCGAAATGAATAGTGTACCGGCCTCTTCGCCACTGATCGCCTTTCCTATCACATTGTCGACCTCGCTTGATGCTATTATCATCCTGCACCCTGCATCCTTGCAGATCTTTGCGGCCTTGATCTTCGTTTTCATCCCGCCGACACCCAAACCTGTGACGGGGTCCCCTGCCATATCCTCTATCTCTTTCGTGACCTCGGTAACGACCGATATGAACTTTGCATCGTCATACTTCTTTGGATTCCTGTCATATAGTCCCTCTACATCGGACAGTATAAGGAGAAGGTCTGCATCCATCCTGCTGGCCACCAATGCGGATAAAGTGTCGTTGTCCCCGAACACCGCGTCTATCTCTTTGATCGATACTGCATCATTCTCATTGAACACTGGCACAATGTTGTGTGATAATAGCACATCTACCGTATTGTTAAGATTAAGAACACTGTCCCTGTCAGAATATATATCCATCGTAAGCAATATCTGCGCTACTGTGAGGCCATATTCTTGGAAGCTTTCGTTCCATTTTTGCATCAAGATGCTTTGACCGACGGACGATGCCGCCTGTCTTAGAGGGATGTCACTTGGATGCGGTTTAACACCCATTACATTGAGCCCTATTCCGATCGCTCCTGATGTCACGATGAGGACCTCTTTCCCCCCATCCTTAAGCTCCTTGACCTGCCTGGCTATAGAATCCATCATTTCCTTAGAAGCCATCGAACTGCCCTTGGTGATCGTTGTGGTCCCCACTTTTATAACGATCCTCTCAACCTCTCCAAGAAGCTCTTTTCTATCCATGCATATCACTGACCGTATTTCTGATCTGTTTTCTGATGCAGATATTTCTTTGCGTCCTTTCCGACATAATCTTTGACGACCTGTCCGTTTCCTACGAGGACATACTTGTAGATTATCAGACCTTCCATTCCAACAGGGCCTCTTGAATGGATCTTATTTGTGCTTATTCCTACCTCTGCACCTTTCCCGTATCTGAATCCGTCGGAGAACCTGGTTGATGCATTGATAAAAACGTCAGCGGAGTCCACAGATCTTACAAACTCGGACTGCTTGTCCTTATTTTTTGTTATTATCGCATCTGTATGATGTGATCCGTGTAAATTGATGAAGTCGATCGCTTCCTCTAAGCCATCTACTATTGCTATGGAGATTACCATATCATTATACTCAGTATCCCAGTCCTCTTCTTTGGCGTCAACGACCGGGATTTCTTTCGGAATTGAGGATTTGGATCTCTCATCAACTCTAATCTCCACATTATTCTCATTGAATAATTTAGCCATCCTCGGGAGGAATTTGTCCGCTATCTTTGAATTTACGAGCAGTGTTTCGACCGCATTGCAAACGGCCGGATACTGTATCTTCGAGTCCAGCGTAACTGCAAGTGCCAGATCGATATCGGCCTCATCGTCAATGTAGACATGACATATCCCCGCCGAGTGTCCCAGCACTGGGATCTTGGTGTTGTTCTGAATGTACCTGACAAACTCATTTGATCCTCTCGGAATCAGAAGATCGATGTATTCGTGCATTCCAAGTATCTGGCCTATATCCTCTCTTGTCTCCATCAGGACGAACGCTTCTTTCGGAATACCTGCCGAAGCAGCCGCTTCTGTTAACACATCAAACAAAACTCTGTTTGAATTCGACGCTTCCGATCCACCTTTGAACGCCACTCCGTTGCCGCTTTTGAGGCAAAGCGACAATATCTGCGGGACGACGTCCGGCCGGGATTCGAAGATAACTCCCAGCATCCCTATCGGGCATTTGATCTGGTACAAGTCCAGGCCGTCGTCCAGCCTGAGTGCTGACATGGTCTCTCCGACCGGATCTGCAAGCTTTATCACGTCTTCTATTCCTTCAATCATTCCAGATATCTTCTCATCATTGACTTTTAGTCTCTTCACAAGGGCATAGGATAGATAGCCTTTCTCCGCCACCTTATCTGCTTCTAAGACATCTTTGGCATTGGCTTCAAGAATCATTTTCCTATTTTTATCTAAAGCCCTAGCCATCGCTTTGAGCGCATTGTTTTTTACTTCCGTACTGATAGTTGCAATTACAAGCACAGCAGATTTAGCTTTCTTTATTTCTGATGCAATCTGAGACATGGCGCTGACACACCTTATGATATTCAGATATTAAGATATTTGATTATATTTTTGCCTAACAGCACCTCACGTGTTTTTTCCTTTATGATCATCAAACCACGTTCCTTTGATTTTCTTTATCAGATGTTCTTTATCAAAGTCTGGAGGAGTGTATTTGAATCTCGGGTCTTCTTTTTGTAAATTGTGTTCCTTTAGCTGGAAATCTCTAAGGCTATCTAAGTTAATTTTATCGATGATGACGGTGTGGTTTTTACCGCCTTTTGTCCTTACAATGTCTCTCCTTTCAGTCTCTGTCGGTTGTGTTATCCTGCTGTCTCCATATTTCGCAGAATTTACCTGTGCACAATAACAGTGAAGATCCCTACTCAAAGATTCTATGATACTCCCAAAATAGTTCACATCCATATTGCATTCAACCACTACGATCAAATCGGCTACTGACTGGAAAAGTGAACGATCTTTGATAGAAGTTACCTCATAACAGCAATAAGGTGCGAACCAAACATCATTCCAGCAGAAAACCTCATACCTTTTTCCGCAAACATGTCTGCACCTGTAACCACTGATAAGGCCTACCTCGATAGGAGAGTAATGAACTTTATTGTGGAATTCTAAAAATGAATACCGATATACCTCTCCTCTGAAGGGAAGGATTGTTGCCGTCAAGTTGTAAACATTACTATTTCCATCTTTATCAACGAATTTTAAGTGTTCGACGCCAGCTATTATCGACATATTGTTTCGGAGAGCTTTTTTACTCAACAACTTTAACCAATCGAAAGGCACATACGTCTCTGGAAAAATCAGCATATCCGCACCACCTTTTATGGCTTGATTGACGATCTCTGCCAGGTTGTTATAGCGCTTTAGAGTTCTCTCCGGATTTCCTACTAATACTTCTTTCAGCCCATCTTTGGTTGCATTTGTATTGGCAATCGCAATTTTGAACTCGTTTTTCTTTTCGTTGCCTACCTTGATCACACTGTATCTTCTGTCCGTGTTTTTGTTTTCAATTTCTTCACTATCAACATAAAACACAGCATCATCGAGCAAGGTACACCTCGTATCCTTTTTGAAATTAATTGTACAGTAATCCTTTGAAACTTGTTTCCATTCACTTTTTTTAGAATCGGTCGGGTTGCCGCCTCTCATTAAAAGAAGTGACCTCAACATTTTGATATCAAAGGGAGATACCATATAAGGATAGTTGCTATAGCGAAAATCAGCATCTGAAACTTTGCCATATAACTTAATTACATCCTCGAGGCAATACAATTTCACGTCCTCATTTTCTTCATCGATTTCCAACCCATGTAAAATAAGTATGGGTGTTAAACGCTTATCGAAAAATCCAGATCTATAAAACGCTCTGCATAGATCTTCTATTTCCTTGACGGTGGTGCTATCTTTAAACCAGTTCTGTCCTATTTTTTGCTGAGACAGTTCATTATATAGCCCTTTCAAGAAGTTCCTTGTGTGTATTCCGATGCGCAAAGACAATGCTCTAGACAGGGAGGAAATGAAATGCTCCTTCAGTGTCGCATTTACTGTTTTTATGTCCCCATTCAGATTTTTTTCAGCATCAATAGTTATGCTGTCAAGTGATTTCAAAATTGATTTTATAAATTCCATCACAAAAACATACTTATCGTTGATAATGTAGTATAAAAACATATTTTCCCAAAGCGTATAGTTGCTCAGAATATTGAATTCGTCAAATATTTTTAGAGAATCGTTGAGAAACTGATGATCATAGTCTTTTGTTATGTTGCTTGTTGTGATCTGTTTCCCAACAAGCTTTGATAATTCAAACTTGCTTATCTCGATGCCCTCTACGCCTCTGAACTTTGATGCTTCCGCCCTCCTGAGGTTGTAGACCTGGTCTATCTTCTCCATACCAAGATACTCTTCGGGCATTAAGTTGAATTCACTTACATTTTCCGATATGTGTTTTTTAAATGCGTCTATTAGTGCATCAGTCTTATCTGAATAGAAGTAAAAACACTGGACCTTCTCTATATTGATTTTAAATTTGGTCTTCTCATCGTTTATAAATATTGAATATTCTGAAATTTTTGAAGATTTCCTCCCTACACGAACTAAATGAATCCCATTTTTGACACTTGGCCTTTCTTTTTCAAAATACAATGTAAGGATGTCAGAAGACTTGACTTCATTATTTTTTTCCCATATTGTTTCTCTAACTTTCGAAGTCTTGTCTATGCTTAATACTATGATAAAATCATCTACATACCGGCCATAATACACTGGACTAAGACTATCTAATATTGCACTATCCATCTTTTTCAACTTGTAGTTGGAAAGAATGCATGATGGAGAAAACCCAATCGGCAGACATTGTTTGTCCTTTCCCATATGTTTTTTCATTGCGGGATACAACTTTGCTCCATAAACCCCCATTACATTGAAAACGAACTTGTTGAGTTGCATGACGACATTATAACAATAATCCATTTTTTCCGATGCTTCTGTGCCTATTTTTTCAACTGTTTCTTCATATTTTTTAAACATTTGAGAAAAGTCATTTTCGCTAAAGGAAACAGAATAGTAGAATTTTGAGAGGTCCATGCACAGAATAAGTGCATCTTTTTCTTCTTTCATAAGAGATTTTGCAGAGTCGAGTGCTTTACTCCACCATGATTCATATTCTTCAAAATAGTGTTTAAACAAATAAGGAGAATACCCATTTCCCATTTCCTTTTCGTCACGGAATTCCTTCCTCAAACGATTGCCATATGATTTTTCATAAAGCTCATTGTCTAAAATTGAGCCTACCTCCATGACCCATAAGATGCCTAGTATGTGTCCTTCGACGGGCAAATCGATGAAATAATTCAGAGACTCTACTTTGAGATTTTTTGATGGCGCGTTAATAATCACTTTTCCCTCTATTTTCGAAACTGAATCGGAAATCTTTTTTGGAAAACTAAAAATCGAAATGCGCCGTAGTATCTCTTCCTGAAACCCTTCCCAATCATCGCATATCCTTTTCGCCATATCGCCGATCTTTTCCTCAATGTCGTCACTCGTTTCAAACTCTGCTATTTGTTTTCTTAAAATTGTTTGGGTTTTATCATAATACACGCTTGCTTTTAACTTCTTATACGCCTGCTCCAGATGCACCTTCAACTTTTCCGACAACATTCTATCCTGACCAATGAAGAGAATATCACATCGATACTATATATGGTGGTCCAAGCAAAATGTTTATCATTGTGGTCCACAGGCTGGTTGTTCAATTCTGGATGCAATTAACCCCTCAAGGCCTATACAATCCATAACAATAGCTGAATTATGTGTGCAATCACTATTTCAAACGGAAAGGCCATTATGGAAGAGTAATAATACAAGTAACTAATTGCCTGAATGGGCCGAGGTAATCTAGTCCGGTAAGGTGGCGGTCTCGAAAACCGCTGGCGTTTCGCCTCGGGAGTTCAAATCTCCTCCTCGGCGCCTATAAATAACACCGCATTACAGAAAATATCTACTTTCTTTTGAAATGTTGATTGAAAAACACTCCCTATTGTGGGAATTGTCAATGTTTTGTTATGGTAGCCGGAGTCTGACAGTAATAGATATTGAGTAGAGCGGCGGTCTCGAAAACCGCTGGTGTTTCGCCTCGGGAGTTCAAATCTCCTCCTCGGCACCATTTTTTCAACATCAGAGTTTTTCAAAAAAAAAAAGAGCGCAATTATGTCCCTGCAGCCTTCACCTTTCTCTTCCTCGCATACAGCGAGACCGCCACGGTCACCGCCAGCACGGCCAGTATGAACGCAAGGGACAACACCACATCCACATGATAATACTCAGACAGCAGCATCTTGGCGCCTATGAACACCAATATCGCCCCCAGCCCGTACTTCAGATACTCCAGGTGCTCCATCGATCCTTTTATAACAAAGAACAGCGACCTCAGGCCGACCACCGCGAAAATGTTCGACGTATAGACGATGAACTTATCCGTAGTGATCGCCAGGACCGCCGGTATGGAATCGAACGCGAACATTATGTCGGTCAGTTCGATCACGAGTATGCACATGAACAGCGGGGTCACCATCCTCACGCCGTCGACAACGGTGAACAACTTATCCCCGCGGAAACCGGAGCACATATTGAATCTCCTGCTAAGTTTCGCGGCCATTTTGCTGTCTTTGTTCTCGTCCTTCTTCATGACCGTCTTTATCGCGGCGTATATCAGCACCGCGCCGAAGATGTACATCATCCAGTCGAACGTCTCAAGAAGTTCCGATCCGGCGAATATGAACAGCGCCCTGAATGCTAACGCCCCCATTATTCCGTAGAACAGCGCCTTGTGCTGATACTCGTCCGGGACGCAGAAGTACCCGAAAATCACAATGAAAACAAAAAGATTGTCAACACTGAGCATCTCCTCTATCACGTATGCTGTGACATACTGGGTCGCGGCGGCCGATCCCATCTCAAAATATATGAAAACGCCGAATGACAGCGCAATGCTTACCCAGAGCGCCGTCATTCCCAGCGCTTTTTTCACAGACATGTGCTTGGATCCTCTGTTGAGGACCCCCATGTCCACGGCGAACATCACGATGATCACCGCGAAGAATATCGCCCACATGATCGGAGTGTCTATCATGATGCGCCGCCTTTCTATGGTATATGGGTATTGGTTTAAATCAGAGGTCGTCCAGTTTCTGCCTCAGCTTCGATTTGGTTTTCCCGGCGGGTCTCTTTCCTGCCTGTTCGTCCAGTTTAGTTAGTAATTCTTTCTCATAAGGCGATACTTTGCTTGGAACGTTCATCTTCACGCGGACGAACATATTCCCTCTTGTGTTCTGGTTCATTCTCGGCAGGCCTTTGCCCGCCAGTCTCAGGACGCCGCCGACCTGGGTCCCGGGAGGTATCGTCAGAGATATTGTTTCCCCGTCGATCGTTTTGACGGTCTCCTCCCCTCCGAGGACAAGCTTGGAGTAAGTGGTTACTACCTCGGACCAAAGGTTCATTCCGTCCCTCTCAAAGCTCTTATCGTCCTTTAAGTGGATCACCACTATCAGGTCCCCGGGAGGTCCTCCGTTATATCCGGCGTCCCCCGCTCCCGGTACGCGGATCCTCATTCCCTCCTCCACTCCCTTCGGAATATCGACCGAAACCTTGGAAGAGACGTTGAATCTCCCCGAGCCTTTGCACCTGGGGCAGCGTTCTTTGAATGACCTTCCGGATCCGCCGCATGCGGAACAGTCGGTGACCGAGACCATGCTACCGAACGGCGTGCGGCTGACCCTTTGGACCTGCCCTGCGCCGTTGCATGTCTGGCATGTTTCGATCTTACCGTCCTTGCCTCCGGTGCCCCTGCAGTCGCCGCAGGGGACGGAGTGCGGAACGGTAAGATCGGAGGTCTTCCCTTTCAGCACATCCTGGAGGGAGACCTCCAGATCGTACCTGAGGGATTCCCCCTGCCTCTGGGAGCTCCTGGACCTTGTCTGCTGACGCCTTCCGAAGCTTCCTCCGAACATGCTGCCGAATATATCGCCGAATATATCGCTGATATCATCCGCGTGGGTGAAATCTTCCCAAGAGAATCCTCCGCTGCCGAACTGGCTGTTCACTCCGGCGTGCCCGTACTGGTCATAGAGTTTCTTCTTCCCTTCGTCGGAAAGCACCTCATACGCCTCGGACAGCTCCTTGAACTTCGCCTCCGCGTCCTCTTTGGAGAGGTCGGTCACATCCGGATGGTATTTTTTAGCGAGGGAGCGGTACGCTCTCTTTATATCATCGGATGATGCGTCCTTGGCGACGCCCAGCACTTCGTAGTAGTCTCTCGGCATTCAGCTTACCTTACTTCTTATCCTCATCGTCCACGATCTTGTAGTCCGCGTCGATGAAATCATCTTGTTCCGCGTTCTCGGGCCCGGCGTCCGCGCCCTGAGCCTGCTGTTGCTGCGCCGCAGCTTCCTGGTATATCTTCTGGCTGATCGGACCCATCGCTTTCATCAGCGCATCGAGCTTTGATCTAATGTCTTCCGCGCTACCTCCTTTGACCGCGCCCTCCAGGTCGCTCACCGCTGCTTCCACCGACACCCTTTCCTCCTGGGAGACCTTCTCTCCCAGTTCGTCCAGCGATTTGCGGACCGAGTGGATCATGGTCTCCGCCTGGTTCTTCGCTTCGATCGCCTCAAGCTTCTTCTTATCCGCGTCCGCGAACATCTCCGCCTGTTTTACGAGCTCGCTTATCTCGTCCTTCGACAGTTTGTTGCTGGACGCGATGGTGATCTTCTGCTCTTTTCCGGTTCCCTTATCTTTGGCGGAGACGTTTATTATCCCATTGGCGTCGATGTCGAAGGTTACCTCTATCTGAGGCATCCCTCTGGGCGCCGGAAGTATGCCGTCGAGGATGAATCTTCCTAACGAGGTGTTATCCGCCGCCATCTTCCTCTCTCCCTGGACGACGTTGACCTCCACCGCCGGCTGATTGTCCGTCGCGGTGGAGAATATCTGCGCCCTTTTTGTCGGGATCGTGGTGTTCCTTTCTATAAGGGTGGTGGCGATGCCTCCCTGCGTCTCTATTCCGAGCGAAAGAGGCGTGACATCCAGAAGCAGAACGTCCTTCACGTCTCCGGAGAGCACAGCTCCCTGGACGGCCGCGCCCATGGAGACGCACTCCATCGGGTCGATGCCCCTCTGTATCTTCGGCCCGACGATGCTCTCTATGAAATTCTGAACTATCGGCATCCTTGTCGGCCCCCCGACCATTATGATCTTGTCTATCGCGTCCGACGAAAGCTTCGAATCGGAGACCGCCTGATCGATGGATTTCTTGCATCTCTGGACTATCGGCTCCACCAGCTCTTCCAGCTTCGCTCTGGTGATCGTCTGTATCAGGTGTTTCGGGCCCGATGCGTCCGACGATATGAACGGGAGGTTGATCTCAGTCTGCATTGTTGTGGACAGTTCGATCTTCGCCTTTTCGCATGCCTCCCTGACCCTCCAGAATGCCATATTGTCCTTGGAGAGGTCTATCCCGGTCTCCTTCTGGAACTGTGCCAGCACATATTTTGTGATGACCTCGTCCATGTCCGACCCTCCCAGCTGGGTGTCGCCTGACGTGGAAATGACTTCGAACACGCCGTCGCTGAAATCCATGATCGTAACGTCCAGTGTTCCTCCTCCGAGGTCGAAGACCATTATCTTCTGAGAGGTCCCGCTTTTGTCCAATCCGTAAGCCAGCGCCGCGGCGGTAGGCTCGTTTATTATGCGGACCACTTCCAGCCCGGCGATCGCTCCCGCGTCCTTGGTCGCCTGCCTCTGGTTATCGTTGAAGTATGCGGGCACGGTTATGACCGCTTTTTCTATCTTCTCGCCGAGGTATGATTCGGAGTCCTTCTTTATTTTCTGAAGAATGAACGCCGAGATCTGCTGAGGGGTGTATTCCTTTCCGAGGGCGGTGACCTTCTCGTTCGACCCCATCTTCCTCTTCACATTCTTTATCGTGCCGTCCGGATTCGTCACTGCCTGCCTTCTCGCCGGTTCTCCGACCAGCAGCTGGCCGTCCTTCGTGAATGCCACATAGGACGGGAATGACTTCCCTCCGACGCTGGTTCCCTCCGCGCTGGGGATCATGGTCGGCCTTCCGCCTTCCATTATCGATGCGGCTGAATTGCTCGTTCCTAGATCTATTCCTATTATTCTTGACATGTTTCATCACTTTCCTTTTTCTTTGTTACTTTGACCTTCGGGTATCTAAGTATCTTATCGTTCATGCGGTATCCTTTCTGGAACACTTCGGCTATCTCGCCGTCGGTGTCCGCTTCCACTGTGCACAGAGCCTCATGGAGGTTCGGATCGAACCTGCAGTCCGTGGGTATCTCGGTGAGACCGTTCTCCTCCAGGATCTTCATCAGATTCTGCCTTATCCCTCTTATTCCTGCTACCAGCTCCGTTTCCTCTTTTGCCGTTCCCAATGCCCTTTCCATATCGTCCGCTATGTTCAGCAGACTCTTTGCCATGCCCCATGCGGCGAATTTCCTGAACTCTTCGTTCTCCTTCTCCGTTCTTCTGCGGAAGTTGTCGAAGTCCGCCTGAAGCCTTCTGGCCATGTTCAGATACTCTTCCGCCTTGGCATTGGCCTCGGAAAGGGCATCCGCCATATCTCCGGATGTCTCCTCGACATCCTCTTCCGCCTTCTTCTTTTTAGACTTCTCAGTCACCGGTAGGCCTCCTTTAGTTGAAATATATATAATATTGATGGGGCCAGAGGCCCCGTTTTAATGGTTTCAGTCGTCATCGAACGAAGGCATCTCGTCGCCGGTGCCGTATTCCGGTATCGAGCTTGACTTCGATGCTATGACGTCATCGATCCTGAGGATCATCACCGCTGCGTCGGTAGCGGAGTTGATGGCCTGCTTACCGACCCTGAGCGGCTCGATGACATTGAGCTTGCTCATGTCCTCGACCTTCCCCGTGAAGGGGTTCAGGCCCGCGTGAACCTTTCCGCTCTTGTGCTCTTTCCTCATCTGGATGTTGATATCGATCGGATCAAGCCCGGCGTTCTCGGCCAGAGTGGTCGGGATTATCTCCATCGCCGAAGCGAATGCTTCTATGGCGATCTGTTCCCTTCCGCCTACCGACGCCGCGTAATCCCTGAGCTGCATCGCTATCTCCATCGCCGTGGAGCCTCCGCCGGTGACGATCATCCCGTCCTCTATCGAAACTTTGACGACGGACCATGCGTCGACGAGGGACCTCTCCACTTCGTCCGCGACGTGGTTTGTTCCCCCCCTGACCAGTATGGACACTGTCTTGGGGTCTCTGCATCCGGTGATGAAGGTCATCTCTTCATTCTCGACCACTTTCAGCTCGACGAGGTCCGCGTATCCGAGGTCCTCCGGGCCGAACTCTATGATCTTGTGGCAGATGCTCGCTCCGGTGGACTTTGCCAGTCTCTCCGTGTCCGATTTCTTCACGCGCCTGCATGCATAGATGCCTGCTTTCGCAAAGAGGTGCTGCGCAAGGTCGTCTATGCCTTTCTGGCAGAACACGACGTTCGCGCCCGCGTTCTTGACCTGATCGACCATCGCTTTGAGCATGTTCTCCTCTTCTTTCACAAAGGCGGAGAGCTGCGAGGGGTCGGTTATCTGGATCTTTGCGTCTATCTCCGTTTTCTTGATCTCGAATGCCGCGTCGACGATGGCGATCTTCGCTCCTTTCACCTTCTTAGGCATCGAGGGGGAGACCGGTTCCTTATCCAGTATGAGACCTTTGACGAGCAGCGACTCGTTCATGCTCGCGCCTGCTTTCTTGACCGTCTGAATGTTCTTCAGGTCGGCTGTGTAATTGCCTTTGTCATCCTTGTCAAGGATTGTTTTGACAGCGTCGACGACCATGTCCGCGAAGAATTCCTTCGATCCTCCGACCTGTTTGCTGATCATTGCGTTCTCCGCTATCTGTTTCAGAAGTTTTTCGTCCTTTACGCTCACTTTCATAGAAACTTTCTTGAGGACCTCTTGGGCCTTCACGTTAGCGAGCCTGTATCCCGCGGTTATGATCGTCGGGTGTACGTTGGAATCTATCATGTCGGTCGCTTTCTTCAGGAGTTCGCCCGCGATTATGACGGATGTGGTCGTTCCGTCCCCTACCTCCGCGTCCTGCGTCTTGGCCACTTCGACCAGCATCTTTGCCGCGGGGTGCTGTACATCCATTTCCTTGAGGATCGTGACACCGTCGTTGGTGATCACCACGTCTCCCATTGAATCTACGAGCATCTTGTCCATCCCTCTCGGTCCGAGGCTGCTCCTGACTGCGTCAGCGATAGCCCTGGCGGCGGTGATGTTGTTGTACTGTGCGTCTTTTCCTTTATCCCTCTTGGTTCCTTCCCTGAGGATCAAGATAGGTGCGTTACCCAAACCCATTTTATTCAAACCTCCAAGTATTATTCCTTTATCGTTATGGAATTTCTAAGGGGGTTATGGTTTGTTCTTCTATATAAACTAACCTATAAAAAGGCGATTCTCGGAACCGATTGGGAAGGGGTTCGGACTATGCCTGTCCGACTCCCTCGTATAACAAAGAAAGACAAAAAAAAATTCATTTGATATCGAATCCGATTTTATTCAAAACCAGTTGTCTGACCTCTTTATTTTGTTTTATGAGTTTAATGACCCTGCCTATGTAATCATCTTTTCCTTTGATCCCAATCTGCTGTGCCGCTTCGTCAACAATCCCTTTCGCTGGAACTAGCCTTATCAGGGCATTATAATCGCCCCGAGAGATACAATCGTCGAAGTCGCTTTCATATTTATGTATTTCATCCATGATGGTTTTTTTGTTTTTTTCATTAAGACTGTCAATTTCTTCCACTAAATTTTCATTATAGCGGAGCTTTTCTGCCTTAAGTATCCTGTTATAGCGCTTGTTGAGGTAATCATCCATCGTAGCGCGTTTTCTCTTTTTTATGATTTTAATCAAATCTTTATTTACTTTTTCAATGTCTTTATCCATCGTGTTCTTGTTAACACACGCCAAAATCTCGCTATCTATCAATAAGTTTTCCAACTCGTTGTATTCTAAAACAAATATATTTTTATCACGTAGGCTCTTTTTCTCATCTTCTGTTCTAAAGTCACCATCTATGATGCCATATGCATTTCTGCGGAGGAAGTTATATTTTTCACTCAATCCGTAGACACAATTGATGACTCGCTCACATGAACCAACAGGTTTTACGATATAGTTAGCATATGCGCTTTCAAGAATCTTACAATCGATCGAGTTTTTGTCATCGCCCTCGCAAAAAATAATATCATCTTGCGTGCCCTCTATGCTTAAAATCATATCCAAATCGACCGAGTCAAAATCCTTGACGTTCTTGAATTTAAACTCGTGAGGGGTTGCGGCGGTCTTCTCCAGGTAGATCAATTCAACATTTTTACGGCTCTCTACAAAGTTTACCACATGTGTGAGATATATGAATACTAGATCTGGCCTTTCGTCCTCCAACCTGTCAAATAGTTTTTGCATAAGCGAACCGTTCAGATGATTTTCTGGCTCATCGATGAAAACAAATGCGTTGGATGGCAATAATAAGGTGGCCATTATCATATATGCGACCGTTATTTCGCCATCACTTCCCTCAATTAATGAATACTTATTCTTCCCTTCCGCATATAGGTATGGGTGATCTTGTTCTATCTGGATTTTTCTTTCAAGTCCCAGACTATTGAATATTTCAAAAAATTTTTCTTGTATGTTGGGGGTAATTTTTTTATCAATTTCTTCAAAAGCTCGGTTTCGAACTGCTCTTGTTAAGTAATAAACCGGATTATTTTTTTCAGAGAGTATTTCTTTTAAGTCGATTTTTTGCCTTACTAAACCAGCACCTCCGATGCTATTCACATTGCGTTTCGCGGGAATAACAAAAGAACTCCCAGTTAAAATACTGCTGGAGACTCTCTCCAGAAGTTTTGTCTTTCCTGATCCGTTTTTGCCAAAAATAACATAATTTTTGTTTCCATATTTAAAGATCTCAAAGAGTTCATCGATGTGTGTGTCAGAATTCTGACTTATGAATCTCAGAAAAGCTACTATTTTATCGAGAATGAATACATTAGGTTCTTGGTTAAGGAGAAATTTATCAACCTCTGCTTTAAAAGCTTCAAACATAGAAGAAATATGACCTTGGTACGAAGGATTGTATCCCTTCCACTCGTTTGAACTGAATATGAACTTAGAACGTTCCCTCATATCTTCTAACTTTTTTGAAGACCGGTCGAAATCAAACTCATTTAGATATTTGACATTGTGCTGATGCATTTGAGGTGGTCCGACAACAATTATACCTCTTTGAGAAAATAGTTTGTTTATTGATTCCTCGGTCCATTGCTCCATTTTCATTTCATTAATGATGTTTAATGCAGAGTCGATAGCCCTAACATAACCATCGATTCTCTTTTGTTGTTGAGTTTTATACTTTGTGTCATCTGCCATAATACATTTTTCCAATCCAAGCTTATAGAATTCTAAATACAATTCGAATTATATATACAATGGTTGAATCCCTATCGGATATGCATAGGAATAATTGTTGGCTACGCCAACGCCCCTTTCTATTCAACTCAGAGAAGGACCCATAAATGCCCCCTCCCCTCTCTCTTACAGATAGAGACGTCTGCATTCTCTTTCCTGTGTCCTAACCACATCCAAAGGCCAACGGCCGATGCTTTCCGTTCCATCTGGTACATGCAGAAAAGAGAGTGAGGCTACCCGCCCTCTAAAAGGCCCTCCCTCTAAACTGATAGTTCAGAGTTTCTGGATTGCCCCAAGTGTATCGAATGGATTGAGCCCAACTCTCATCAGCTATTTAAGACTGGTTTACATTAGGACTCATAATGGCAGAGAAGAAGCGCTTTAGGATGAGAGGCGTCAAACAGACACCAAAAAGACTTGAGGAGGAGATCCTCGAACGTTCCAGAAACCTCGCCAACGATCCTGCTCTGCTCAGGCCCATGTGCGCCGGCAACTGCAGGAAATGTATCTTCGATAAGACCTTCAAGGCCATCGACGGCATCTCCAGATATAAAGGGGATGCGGACGCGCTCATAAAGCTGGCGTCCAAAGGTTCAGACGACATGGCCAGGGCCTATGCGGGGACCATATCTCTGAACGCCGCCGGAAAGATACCGATGCTGGCGACCGCCACGATCGCCGGAGAGAAGGTCCCGTTCGCCGTGCGGGGGACCGTAGGGAACGACAAGCTCATCGGCTGCCAGTACTACGACGACCCGAGGATAAGGCTTCTTTATTATAACGCATTCATCAAACGGAACAAACTTCATCTTTACTCATTCCGCGACGGGCTTGTGTGCACAAACTTCCCGAACATGCCCGAGGATTATCTCTACGAGACATTCTGGGACTCCCCTTATGAATTCAAGGACGACGGGCTGGACTGCGGACACAAGGACGCCCTGATCCTCGATATAAAAATAAAATCCAGAGACGAGCACATAAGGATCTGCGAGAACTGCTCCAAAGAGGTCTCCACTATACAGTATCTTATATCGAAGATATGCGCGGTCGATCCTCTGGATGATATCGAAGTGAACGTCATACACCCTTACCACTCTGCAAGCGAGAGCGATAAGGAGAAGGTCGAGGGCGACCTTCTGAAGAGATATCTGCGGGGAGAGATCAACGACAGGATCCTGCTGAACACCATAAAGAGAGAGAAGCTGGGAAGCCTTAAGAAAGGGGATGTCTCGGCATACATAATAGGAACGGAGAATTACGGCTCCGGCCTGGATTCGTTCATATCTGCCCTTTCCGGCCCGGATGACGAGAAAGAAACGCTAAAAAGATTCCTAAGCTCCGTGCCGGAATGCGTGGTCGTAAAGAACGGCAAGACCTCGGAAGCGCTCACATACCTTTGGGACGGCCACTGGAAGGAACTGATAGCCTTCCACACTTCGCAGGAATTCGCCGATAAGATGTCTGAAAAGCCTAAGGGTACGCCGTCGCAGGCGCTCGGTGAGGCCCACAGATCGTTCATCTCCGCCGATGTGGTCGCAAAGCTTCCGGAATTCAGGAAGCCGAAACCGATGACCAAGTTCTCGGACACCCTGGCAAAAGCGGCGAAGGTGGGCGGCGGCGATGCGGTCGTAAGGTCGGTGGCCCCGGATACGCTTAAGGATCGCAAGTACAGGTCCATCTATGCCGCCTTCGCCGTCGCGGCCGACCCGAATGTGAAGCTTCCCCTGCATCTTACCTCCGATGAAACAGACTTCGTGAATTTCCTTGTGCCTTTCGCAAAGGCCGTGATAGAGGCCGAGGGCGAAAGATACCGCGAGGCGATGAACACCCTGCTGACGGCCAGCAGTTCAGGCGAATCGGTTTGAACGTCGCCGCCTGAGCGGCACTCCTGCATCCCACACTAATCCCACCCTGGAGAGACTTTCTTCTTAGGTCGGCCCCTCTTGGTGGAGTGAGTTGGGTCTGCGAGAGAAAAAAGTTCGCCCAGGTATTATTCTTCAATATGATTTCCTGAAAGCCGTTTTCACGGGAGAGTATATAAAGAGACAGCTCATTCATACATTACGCAGCGGGTTTAACGTCCCCTCCTATGAGGAGACGGATCCGTAACGTGGATCAACCGTCCCGCATTGGGATCAGGTACGGATCGTAACGATCACGTCCCCGATCTTAATGCGGATCACCGGGCCGATGGGGCTGTTGGCTACGTTATCACCTCCTGCCGGATGGTCCCGGTTCGCCGCCTCTGTGGAAGGCTCCGAACCGGGGCTTCCCATCCTAACGGCAGTATTTCATGTCCAAATTCGCTTAAATACATAACATAGGGGTCTCCGAATCTTCCGAAAGTACGGATGGTCCGCGGTTGGATGCTTATACGTCCGCTCACGCTTTAAAGCGTCGTTTCAAACTCCGGCATCCTGCGCTCCGCGCCCGCAAAGATCGCTAAGATCTTATGGTCGGCGTTGATCTGTACATTGCTGGGTATATCACTTTCACCTTGTTGTTAAAGGCCAATAAAAGCGGCGTTTAAAGTATTCTCACATCGGCGACATAATGGGAGACGGACGGAGCGAAGGACTTCACTTCCTTTATCAGTTCTATTTCAAAATCCGTTCCGGACGCCTTTGAGAATATCCCCTCGATCCTTTCTTTGTATTCGTTCACGTAGAACGTGTCGTGATAGTGGATGATCCCGCCGCGTTTCACGATCTCCAGCGCCTTCGGCAGGAACGCCGAGGTAGTCTGAACATATCCCATTATCACTCTGTCGGCGAACCTCTTCCCGGGAATGGACCTGTTGTCCCCCAGGATCGGTATCACTTTTTCGGCGACCCCGTTCCGTTCAGAATTTTTTATCAGATACCGGTACGAATCCGGATTCTTCTCACAGGCGAACACCTTTCTGGCGCCGGTGAATTTTGCCACAGGGAGAGTGAAATATCCGATCCCGGCGAACATATCGACCACCGTCTCCCCTTCGCAGTTGATCTCTTTCATACGTAACCTTTCGTCAATGTTCCCGGAAGCGAACATTATCCTGCTTACGTCAAACTCATAGAATATGCCGTTCTCCAGCCTGACCGACTCTGTGCCGCTTCCGTAAAGGATCTCTGTGCTGGGTCTTCTCAGTTCTCCGGCGATCCCGCCGATGTCGGCGCATACGGTCTTAGCTCCGAGGATGCGGGCGTACGCCTCCCCTATCCTCTCTTTGTAAGGGCGGCATTTCTCGTCAAGTCTCAGTATGACCACTTCTCCGGCGTACTCCCATCTCATGGGCAGCGCCGTCGCCGCTTCCTCCGGGAGGTCGGAAAGCTCGTCCAGGATCCGTTCCTGCGGCTTTCTTCTTTCAACCGTATACGCTTGCCCTTCCGTGAGCTCATACCCCATCTCGATCATCTCGCCCTCTCTGCCGGCGGTGACCGGCACCAGCCTCTGATCCCCGTCCTTGCTTATCTTTGCCGACCTGTCGACAAGACCCAGCTCCATCAGGTATGGGATTATGTCGGCCGCCTCCGACGATCTTATGCGCGCCTGCTTCACCACCCTCATAGGATCCCCCGTATGATGAATGGAAGGAGCCTTAATCCTACCCGCGGATCTCTGAGCATGGGAACCGCCACGCCGCTCGGGTCGTCGATGTCGATATCGCTGAGGATCGATCTCATATTGTTCCTGTCTATCGCTCCGAACACTTTGTCCAGATCTTTGTCTGACAGTTTGGTGAATATCTTCCTTATCCTGTATCCTCTGGAAAGTTCTTTCCCGATCTCTTTTTTCCATCCTTTTTCATATCCGGAAAGATATTTTGCCGATATGTCGTCATTCAGAAGACCTTCCTTTGCGGTCCTTGCCAGGATCGGGGCCGCTTTGCATATGGGATACAGACCTCCGCCCGATACCGGTTTGACCTGCCCCGCGGCGTCCCCTATCAGAAGGGTCCTCTCCCCGTAGGATCTCTGCCTTCCTCCGAGAGGTATCTTTCCAGAGTATTTTGTTTCCACGTCTTTGCCGTCGATGCCGGAGGCTTTCAGCAGCCTTTTCAGGAATTCATTGGGGGTGCTTCCCGTTCCTTCCTTTACGCAAAGGCCGACCCTTACCATATCTCCAAACGGTATCTCCCAGCTGAAGAACCCAGGCGCGAACTCCGATCCTATCCTTAACGTCATGATGTCACTGTGCTCCGATCTTAGTTTGGCGTCCGCCCCGATACCGTAGACATATTCTCTTGGTAAATTACCGCCGAGGGATGCGGCCACTTTGGAGCTGTGTCCGTCGGCTCCGACCAGCAGCCTGGACTCCGTCTCCCCTTCGTTCGTTGATACGGAAACACGATCCTCCGATACCCTGCTGCCGCGGTATTTCACGCCGTACCTTATGTCGGCGCCGCTGTCCTCTGCATTATGTGCCAGTTTCCTGTCTAGATCCGTTCTGTCTATTAGCACCGCTGCGGCGCCTTTGAACCTTAACTCTAACTTCCCTCCGCCTGGAAAGATAACGTCCGCGCCTGTAATCTCGCTGAGAATGTCCGGTCTGACGCCGAACAGACCGACGGCGTTCTTTGTCAGAAGGCCGGCACACTGCATGGGCAGCCCGGATGATGCGTGCTCCTCTATGACGACAACGTCATGATCCTTCGCCAAAAGGCCGGCTGTGACGGTTCCGGCCGGGCCTCCGCCGACCACCACCGCATCATGCATATCATCACGATTTCTTGGACTTCTCGTAGTCCTTTATGAAGTTCTGTATGCCCTCGTCCGTCTTGGGGTGGGACACCATCTGAAGCAGCACATTGTAAGGTATGGTGGCAATGTCGCATCCCATGGACGCGGCCTCGAATACGTGCATAGGCCCTCTTATGCTAGCCGCTATCACTTCCGTGTCAAATCCGTAGTTGAAAAGAACGTCGACCACCTGTCCCAGGACCTCCGACCCGTACGTCCCTATGTCATCCAGGCGCCCGACGAAGGGGGAGACATACCTCGCTCCGGCCTTTGCCGCCAGCAGCGCCTGCTGAGGCGAGAATATCAGCGTCATGTTAACGTCGATGCCTTCGCCGGATAACACCTTAGTGGCTTTGAGGGCGTCTATGCACATGGGAAGTTTTACGTTTATGTTCGGATGGATGGAAGCGAGCTCGCGGCCCTCCGCTATCATTCCCTCGGCGTCGAGGGACATCGCCTCCGCCGATATCGGAACGTTCACTATGTCCGCTATCTCTCTGACCCTCGTTCTTGTGTCGGTGTTCTCCTTTGCTATCAGGCTCGGATTCGTGGTGACCCCGTCCAGGATCCCCCAGCTGTTTATCTCTCTTATCATGTCAAGGTTTGCAGTGTCAATGAATATCCTCATCCTTCCAACTCCCTCTTCCTTTCTACGGCCCTCTTCGCCGCCTCCGCGATGTCACGCGGTGTCAATCCGTACTTCTCAAAGAGCTGACTCGGAGTCCCGGACTCCCCGAACGTATCCTTCGTGCCAACCATCTCCAGGGGGGTCGGCATCTCTGCGGACAGGAAATCGGCGACCGCCGATCCCAGCCCTCCGATGACGCTGTGCTCCTCGGCGGTCACCGAACAGCCTGTCTTCTGCAGCGACGTTCTCAGGGTGACCTTGTCAAGCGGCTTTATCGTGGACATGTTGACCACTTCCGCATCTATTCCTTCTTCGGAGAGGATTTTGGAAGCCTCCATGCAGTGGTAGACCATCTGCCCCGTTCCCACAAGGGTCACGTCGTTCCCTTCCCTGAGTACGGCGGCCCTGCCTATGACGAACTTGGCATCCTTCTCCGTTATCACTGGGAACTCGGAACGCCCCATCCTCATGTAGACCGGGCCGCAGAATCCGGCTATCTCCATCGTCGCCGCGTACGTCTCGTATGCGTCGGCGGGAGATATGACGGTCATGTTCGGCAGCGCCCTCATTATCGCAATGTCCTCGAGCGCCTGGTGGGACGCCCCGTCCTCGCCTACGCTTATTCCGCAGTGGGTCGCCACTATCTTCACATTGAGCTTCGGGTAAGCCACCGCCAGTCTTATCTGTTCCCAGCATCTCCCTGTGGCGAACACGGCGAACGTGGATGCGAACACCGTTTTCCCGGAGGCCGCCAGTCCCGACGCGACGCCGATCATATTCTGCTCCGCTATCCCCACTTCGATGAACCTCTCCGGCGCGACCTTCCTGAATTCCGATGTTTTCGTAGAATCGGCAAGGTCGGCGTCTAGCACCACCACATTGGGATCCGTCGCGGCGAGATCGGCCAGCGCCTTCCCGTAATAATTCCTCTGGGCGAGCTTATTTTCGGTCATGCCCTGCACACCAGTTCCTTTAACGCTTTGTCCTCTTCGTCGGTCTTGCATGCCTTTCCGTGGAAATCGCAGTTGTTCTCCATGAAGGAGACGCCTTTTCCTTTTACCGTGTTCATAATGATCGCCGTGGGGTTCGTCTCCGAACGTTTCGCCTTCGAGCATGCCTCCAGTATCTGGGGCAGACTGTGTCCGTCTATTATGATGACGTTCCACCCGAAGGCCCTCCATTTGTCCTGCAGGGGGAACAGAGACATTGTGCATTCCGTGCCGCCCGTGATCTGCAGCTGGTTACGGTCCACGAACGCTATGAGATTGTTAAGCTGATAATGGCGGGCGAGCATCGCGGCCTCCCAGTTCTGCCCGCTCTGAAGCTCCCCGTCCCCGAGGAGACAGAAGACTTTGTATTCTTTCTTGTCGAGTTTTCCGGCCAGCGCCATGCCGCATGCCATGCTAAGTCCCTGGCCCAGAGAGCCCGTGGACATCTCCACTCCGGGCACCTTTCCTCTTACGGGGTGTCCCTGGAGATTGGAGCCTATCTTCCTGAGGGTCTGAAGCTCCTCTTTGGGGAAATACCCCGATTCGGCCAGCGCGGCGTACAGTATCGGCGCGGCGTGGCCCTTGGACAGGATGAAACGGTCCCTGTCCTCCCATTCCGGGTCAGCGGGATCGTGGTTCATCACACTGAAGTAAAGCACGGCCATCAGGTCCGCGGAGGAGAGAGAGCCCCCCGGATGTCCAGATCCGGCCTTCGAAGTGGCCTCTATGACATCCCGCCTTAGAATATTGGCCTTACTCTCCAGCTCCTCTTTTGTGCTGACCATGACAACTCCGGATCCTTATCAGTCGCTCTCGATCCTGGGTGCCAGGAAATACACCACTTTGGCCTCTCCTCCGGCCAGTTCGAACACCAGTTTGACCGGGAAGTCCTTATCGAGTTCCACTCTTACCTTGGTTCCCGAGGGTATAGCTCTCAGGATGTTGGAAAAATAGTCGAGGGGGAACAGGCTCTGCACCTCGGACGGCGCCTCCAGGCTGTCTAGATCGGAACCAGTCAGTTTCAGGCTGGCGTCATCTGTGTCGCCTTCACACGACAGCTCGAATATCCCCGGTCCGGCCCTAAGCGATATGTGGTCCGATATGGACTCGGCCGCCTTTATGCCTCTCTGGAGCTGATCCACCGGCATCACCGCGTTCGCCGAGAGCGTCAGCTGCGGCACTTTTGGGTCGTTCATGCTTGAGGTCTCCACCAGGTTCATGGATCTCGTAACGTTGCTTATCCTGAAGACAAATCTCCCTTTGTCCTCGTCTTGTTCCATCGCGACGATATCGCCCGGGCCTGCCAGCTTAAGGACCGTTTTGACCTTGTCCAGGTCGAGGCCTATCTCTGTCTCGTTCGCGGAGTATGACTCGAAAGCCTTCGCCCCTATCCTGAGCTCGATCATAGCGACGTGCGCCGGATCGACCGCTTTCAGCGTCATGCCCTCCGGGGTGATCGTGAACTTTACCTCGTCTATGAGCGTCGAGATGATGTTGACCAGTCCCTTGAGGGTTTCCGATTTTATTTCTGCCTTGAACATTTACTCACCAACATCCATCCTGAGGTTCAGTATTCTCTCCACGAGTGATTGCATTTGCAGCATCTGTATATCCTTGTCTCCGGTTCATCGGCCGAACGCGTCTGTCTTAACACGAAGTATGCCTCGGAATTGTTGCATTCGGGACAGGTTATGCGTGTCTTCGGAAGAGTGGCGATATTCTCGGTTATGACGGTCGTTTCTCTGTCTTCGGAGTCGGTCACGAAAACCTGCGCCCTGCCTCCTTTCTCTTTGGTGAAGCCGCACGAGTTACAAACATATACTTCTTCCTTCGGGAACATCATCGAGCCGCATGCGGAACAGAACAAATCTTTTACCTCTGTTAGTACAACGGCTGACAATATTAAAATATTTTTAGCGCGCGCATTTGCGCTTAAATATTACCCTTTTTTCGTTCCGACCTCTCCAGAATATCGGAGAAAGGGCTCTCGGCCTTGCCGCTCTGCGCCTGGGGCGCGGTGTTCGACACCGTGGTCGTTACTGTTTGAACGGTCGTAGCCACGGGCTTTCCTTCCCGCGCCTTTGCCGTTCCGCCTTTTTCCTCCTTACGCTCGGCTTTCGTGTCCTTGTTCTCGTTTGTCGTCATCTTCTGCATGGCTATGCAGTCGTCGAAGGACTCGAATCCCAGTTCCTTGTTCCTGCTGTACAGGAGCATGGACCTGGCGACGGGTCTTGCGGAACCTTCCGTGGCACCTATCGCGATCAGATGCGCCGTTTCCTTCCGTATCTGCCTTGACAGTATGCCTCCTACCCCTCCGAACACCGTGACGACGCCCAGATTCACAAGGTTTATGCTTGAGGTCCCTTCGGTGAAGAATGTCTGAAGATAAGCGGCGGTGGCGCCGACTATCCCCTTCAGGGAAGCGGCCGCCTCACCCGCCGGGACATCAGGGTATCCCCCATGACCCAGAACGGACGCGGAGAGACCCCAGACGATCAAGAGCAGGACCGCTCCGCAGACCAGCGAGCAGATCATTCCTTTTACCATCGATCCCGTTTTCCTTCCGCAGACGTAGCCGGCGACAGCCGGACCGAATATTGGTATCCACCAGAGAAGTGCGGACAGTCCGAGGCATAATACGGCCGCCATCCTCATGCTGTAGACGTCGTTGTCAATATCAAGCAGCTTTACCACTTTTTGGCGAACAGGGCTGTTATCCATCCTCATCCCGCTACATCAACAATATAGGCATTTAAAAACCTGCGCAAAAATGGAAAGGTTTAAAGGGTTTGGTAAAAGGATCATTTCTTGGAGCTTTTCTTCTTCTTTGCGGCGCGTTCCGCTTTGAGATTCTCCTTCACGGCCTTGTTGATCTCCTCCGCCTGCTCCTTGCCGTCCGTTATCTCGCTTTCCAGATAACGGAACACGGTCCATCCCTCGGCTCTGAGCTTGTCGTCAATGGATGTGTCTCCCATCTCCGGCAGCACATACACCGCGACCTTGGCCTTGACGAAGGCTATCGGGATCTGGTTCTCCCCATAGTCCCTTCTGCATCTGAGTCCTTTATTCCACGTTGCCCTCCTCAGCAGTGCGTCGGGGGTCTCTTCCATGATATCAAAGTCCTCGTAATACTCTTCGGGCGCTTCCTCGGTCTCTGTTTCCGAATCATCCGGCACAACAAGCACAATGGATTCCGGCTCGGCCTCTGCAACCGGTTCCGTAACGGTCTCTGACGCCGGCTCTGCCGCAGGTTCTACGGTGGGTTCCGCCACAGGTTCCGGTACGGGTTCCTTAACTGGTTCCGCCACAGGCTCTGTCACAGGTTCTGCAACGGGTTCCGCCACAGGTTCCGGTACGGGTTCCGCCACAGGTTCCGGTACGGGTTCCTCTTCTTTTTTGCGGGCGTCCCTTGCCGCCGCCGCCTCTCTGGAACTCATCACCTTGAGCTTCGGCTCCTCTTTTTTGGCCTCTGCGGCAGGTTTTGGCTCTTCTTTCTTCGGCTCCTCTTTCTTCTTCGGCTCCTCTTTCTTCGGAACTTCTTTGTAGACAGGCTTCTCCGTCGCTGCTTTTTTGGGCGCCGGAGCGGCCTCTTTCTTTGCAGGATAAGGTTTCGGCATCGGTGCGTTCTTCTTCGCTCCTTTTTCCTGTGCCTTCCCTTTCTTGCCTTTCTTACCCGATTTTTCGGGTACCGGTTCCGCTACGGGAACGAACCTCATCATGGCCAGCATCGCGACCCATGCCGCCACAAAGACCGCGAAGACGAATCCCATTATGTTATTGTCGCCTGTCTGACTCAGTACTCCTGTGAGCGCCATGATCAGCGTCAGGATCAGAGAGACCGCCATGAGTATCTTTTGGTCGGTGACCCAGTCACAGAACATGTCCGCGGCCGCCGCCAATATTATCAGCGCTATGAGCAGATAGACGATCATTTGTTCTACGTCCGCTATTTCCAGGATGCTCGTTATCCCAAGTGTGGCGAGCACGGCGCCAGCCAGGATCATCAGGAGTCCGCGGACCTTGCCTATGAATACTTTCGCTTCCGGTTTTTTGTATGTTATCAATAGGCCGAAAAGCGCTCCTATCGCACCGGCTAATATGCAGCCGACTGCAAAGATTTCCTCTGGGAAAAGGTCGCTCAAACTTCCGCTCCCAAAGATGAAACCATCTTTTGTGATGACCGTAATGATCATTGCAACAAGAAACACTACGACGGCGGCTATACCCACTCCGCCTATGATTTTCTCTCCTTTCAAAGCTGTTGCCATGTCTACATAACCAGCATACATATTTTAGTATTTTCGCATGGATAGGGAGATTTTTTCTCCAACATACCCACACTAGGAAACTAAATATATGCAAGATAAATACCTTACTACGTGCAAACTGCCATGGATAATGGCATCACTATTCACTGTCGAAGAGATGCCGCGGCGCGGCTCTCTTTTCACACGTGCCGAAAAGGCATTCAAAAAAAAGGAGAACTCCATCAATGATAATGAAATTTAGATTTCTCGGCGGCGCGGACGTGGTCGGCCGCATGGGAATGACGATAGAAGGCGATAATAAGACCATGCTTGTCGAATACGGCATGAGTCCGACGAAACCACCCGAATACCCACTAGTGCCGCCAAGGGTCGACCACCTGTTCCTGACGCACTGTCATTTGGACCACTGCGGCATGGTTCCGTCCGTATGCGGAAGGGATAAATGCGAAGTGTTCACGACCCCGCTCTCTGCGGAGATAACGGAGATCATGCTTTACGACAGTCTCAAGATCGCAACGGCCGAAGGATATAGCGAACCTTACACCATCGGCGACGTGGAGAGAACACTGAACCTGGTGGTGCCTTTCACGTTCAAGGACACCATCGAGCTCGGGAACACTGATGTCACGCTCCACTCGGCGGGCCACGTCCCCGGGGCGGCCATGTTCGAATTCAAATACGACAACAGCACGGTGTACACCGGCGACCTGCACACCGCGAACCAGAAGCTTGTCTTCGGGGCCAAACCCGTGAAATGCAAGAACCTGATAATCGAAGGTACGTACGGCGGCAGGAACCACCCCTCGCGGGATGAGACGGCCGACGCGTTCATAGCGAAGATTGACGAAGTGATAGACAGGGGAGGGACGGTGATAGTCCCGTGTTTTGCGGTCGGCAGGACGCAGGAGATAATGATCATACTGAAGGACCTCGGATACGAGATGTGGGTCGACGGGATGGGTAAATCGGTCACGGAACTCTTCCTGAGCTATCCGGAATACCTGAGGGATCCGCGCACCATGCGAAGTGCCAAGAAGACATTCAGAGAAGTGAGGAACGCGAACATGAGGAAACACTCTGTGAAAGGGCAGATCATCGTCACGACCGGCGGAATGCTTGACGGCGGCCCGGTGCTTGGGTATCTGAGGACCCTCAAGGACGATCCGAAGAACGCCATACTCCTTGTCGGCTACCAGGCGGAGGACACGAACGGGAGGCTCCTTCTCGAGACCGGAAGCATCATCCTCGACGGAGAGATGGTGAAGATCAAATGCGAGATCGCGAAGTATGACTTCTCCGCTCACGCGGGCCACGACGAACTTGTGGAGTTCGCAAAGAAATGCGACCCGGACAACATAGTCTTGATGCACTCCGAAACAAGAGAGCTCTTCCTCCCGGACCTTCAGGATTACAATGTCATCCTTCCCGAACTGGGAAAGGTATTCGAGCTGGATGTCTGAGATGGACCTCAGACCATTCCTGGAAGAGGATGTGGGGTCCGGAGACATAACGACGGGCATCTTCGTCCCAGACGTTCCCGGGAGGGCGCGCATAGTATGCGAGGAGGATGCCGTGGTCGCCGGTCTGGAGGAGGCGGCGGAGATATTCAGACTGCTCGGCGTATCCTCTTCACAGACGGCGGCCGACGGGGAAAGGGTACCGAAGAACACCGAGGTCCTGATTCTCGAGGGTCCCCTCCGGGGGATACTGACCGGGGAAAGGATAGCCCTCAACTTCCTGATGAGAATGAGCGGGATAGCCACCGAGACCGATTCCGCCGTAAGGATGGTCAGAGAGAAGGACCCATGCATGAGAATAGCCGGGACTCGGAAGACCACTCCGGGGTTCAGATATTTTGAGAAGAAGGCCGTCGCTCTGGGCGGCGGGTGGCCCCACAGATCCGGCCTCTATGACATGGTAATGATCAAAGACAACCACATAGTTGCCTGCGGCGGCGTCGAAAACGCTCTGAGTCTTCTATCCGACGTGCCTGAAGGCGTTAAAATAGAGATAGAAGTGTCGAACATTGATGACGGCGTCCTTGCCGCAAAAGCGGGAGCCGATATCATCATGGCCGATCATATGTCTCCCTCCGACACGAAGGAACTGAGGAATAGGGCCAGATCGGTCAGCGAGAACGTGCTGGTCGAGGCCTCCGGCAATATAACCAAAGAGAATGCCGCCGACTTTGCGGGCTGTGCGGACATCGTTTCCCTGGGCTCCCTGACACATTCCCCGAAGGCTGTGCACTTCTCACTGGATGTTGAGGAAAGGTCTTAATTTAGAAAATGCGATGCGGGGGCGATGGCGATCGACTTCAAAGATTACAAATGCCAGTTCTGCGGCAAGACCAGCACCAACTTCGTTTATGCTGCGTTCGTATGTGACGACGCGGAATGCATCGATAAGGCAAGAGAAGAAAGAGGCGGCCCCGGCGGCCATATGAAAAGGAAAGCTGAAGGCAGACCGATGCTGCCCGACAACCTTGAAGAATGATCAGTGCCTGAACACTCTGCAGCCCGTGAAGACCATCGCCATATTGTGCTCATTGGCCGCGTCTATTACCTCTTGGTCCCTTATGCTCCCGCCTGGCTGTATGATCGCCGTCACGCCCGCTTTCGCGGCTTCGTCCACGCCGTCCCTGAATGGGAAGAACGCGTCTGACGCCATCACCGACCCTGCCGTGGGCTCATTCGCTTTCATCGCCGCTATCTTCGCGGAATCCACACGGCTCATCTGTCCCGCGCCGATGCCTATCGCCCTTTCCCCTTTTACGAAGACGACTGCGTTCGACGTCACGTGTTTGGCAAGCTTCCAGGCAAAAAGCAGCGCGGATATCTCCTCCTGGGTCGGCCGGCGCTCCGTGACCACCTTGAGGTCCTTGGGATCTATAACCACATCCTCGTCGGTCTGAACGAGTATCCCTCCCTGGACCTTCTTCATCTTGAACTCCCTGTGCCTCTCCGACGGCGCGATCGGGGAGTTCGTCCTAAGGAGACGTATGTTCTTCTTCTTCGACAGAAGATCGAACACGCCCGGCTCATAGTCGGGGCATATCACGGCCTCGACAAAATACTGCGATATCATCTCCGCCGTTCTCATGTCGCAGTTGCGGTTCAGGCAAATGACGCAGCCGTACGCGGATAACGGATCGACGTTGTACGCCGTTTTGAACGCATCGAATATGTTATCTTCCGAGGCGAGACCGCAGGGATTGGTGTGCTTCATGACCACGGCCGTGGGCCTTTCGAAATCCAAAGCGATATCCAGAGCTTTGTCCAGATCGAGTATGTTGTTGTACGACAATTCCTTTCCGTGGATCTGTTCCGACTTGGCCACGGTGGTGCCTTTTGCGAACGGTGCTTTGTAGAACGCCGCTTTCTGGTTCGGGTTCTCTCCGTACCTGAGGTCCTCCACCTTCTCGGACGGGATAGGGAACGATGCGGGGAATCCCTCGCCGAACCTTTCAGACATGTATGAGGCTATCATTGAATCATACTCGGCGGTCGCGATGAACGCCTCAAGCATCAGCTTCTCGAGCAAGCCTTCGGATATCTCCCCTCCGGAGCTCAGCTCTTCCAGTATCAGGGGATATTGGCTGGGGTTCGTGACCACCGCGACCGATCTGTAATTCTTTGCCGCCGCCCTTATCATGCTGGGGCCGCCTATATCGATGTTCTCTACGATATCCTCGTACTTCGCTCCGTCCTTGAGGACGGCCTCCTTGAACGGATACAGGTTCACGACGACCATGTCGACCGGCATTATTCCTTTATCCTCAATTGCGGCCATGTGCTCCGGGACGTCCCTCCTGGCAAGGATGCCGCCGTGCAGCATGGGGTGAAGGGTCTTCACGCGCCCGTCCAGCATCTCCGGGAATCCCGTTACGTCCGACACCTCTCTTACAGGTATCCCGTTGTCCTTCAGGAGCCGGTGCGTGCCGCCTGTGGATATTATCTCGACCCCTATCCGGGTCAGTTCTTTCGAGAGTTCCAGCACTCCGTTCTTGTCGGAAACGCTGACAATAGCCCTTCTTATCTTGACCAAATTCATTACCCCCTTCTTCGAGGCACCCCGCATTTTTGTGAGTACGTTTTTGAAAGGTGGTCGTGTTAGATAAAGGCTCCTTTCGGAAATAGACGAAGGGCCACTCTTAAGAAGTGTTGATGGTTCTGTCCGTATGTGCGGTCGCAGCCATATTCATCATCACCATGGTATTCGGGCAGCGGCCTGCTTCATTCTTGCTCATATTGTTCCTGGCCTTGACAGTAAGCGGCGTTCTGTTCAGAAAAAATCTCATTTCGAAACCGTGAAAGAGAATTGGAACCTCAGATTGCAAAAAAGAATGCATGCCGGATCAGAGAGGCCATTCCTTTTTACAGCCTTTAGGTTTGAAAGAAGCCCCCCGCTGGTATCCGAATACGTATTGATGTTACCGTCAAGACCCGGAGAAGTTTCTTTTGGCTCCTCTTCCAATCAACATCGTCGCCGCGCCGGCGCAGAGCACAGTGATCATTATCCCTGCGCCTGCGTACAGCAGCATGTTCGAGCCGAAACCGTCATCCTTTACAACGACGTGTTCGGAAGTGCCGATGACGATCGCGAAGTCCTTTTCATACGTGTCGTTCGCAACGGTGGCTGTCACAATGACCGTGCCTGTGCTTGTCGTATGGAGTACGTTGCCATTGATCGTGGCCCCTGTGGTCCCAGGATCCTTGACCGTCCATACGATCTCCATACCGGCGGCGTTGGCCGGAGCCACCGTGCCTGTTAAGGACAGGTATGTTCCCACGGCCGCCCTGTTTGGCACATTGGTTATATTCGTAACGTGAATGATTCCCACTGTACCGTATTTCACGACGAGCGCGTCGTATTGTTTTATCTTTCCTTCGATCGGGGTCGGTCCGGACGCCCCGGCAGCAACGAAGCCGTCCGGCACCGCGGTCACCGAGTAGAACTTGCTGTGAAGATCCCCTGACGAGTCATCCTCCCACAGGACCTCGCCGGCGTTGCTGTACTTCACAGCTATTGCATTGCTGTAGGTTATGTTGGCGCCGCTTGCGGCATGCGCATCGCCCGCGGCGATGATGCCGTCAGGCACCGCCGTTGCCGAATGGAAATAATAGCATTTCACAGGCCTGGTACCTTCGCCGAAGTTCTTGTTCCACACCAGATCGCCGGCATTGTTGAATTTCAAAATGACCGCGTCCGCAACGCTGCTTTTTGCTTTGACCCCCGTCCAGATACCGGATCCGAAATAATTTGCCGAAATACTACCTACGACGACAAATCCGTCAGAAACAGCCGCTATAGAACGAAAATCCCCCGCGCAGAAATATCTCCACCATTTCATATTGCCTGCACTGTCATACTTTACGACATAGTCCCGATTTCCTTTTTCATCAGGGCTACTGGTGCCCAAGACGACGAACCCGTCTGATACTGCTGCTACCGAAACAAAAGAATGGCCGCCGGGCTCTGCAAAGCTCTTTACCCACACAATATCGCCTTTATCATTGTATCTTACAATGACCGCAACACCGTAGCCGCTCCATTCGAGGTCCGGCCCCTTTTCAAAAAAGGAAAAGGGGATGTCGGACAATCCCACGGTGACGAATCCGCCTGGGGCGGCGGTCACCGAATGGTACACGTCCGCGCCCGCTCCTCCGACGTTCTTCCTCCACATGACTTCACCTGCGTCATTGTATTTCACAATGATCGCGTCGGTGCCGCCGTTTCCCTCGATGCCGCTCCAATCGCCATTGCCGAACGATGCCGATCCTGACGCTCCGACAGCAATGATCCCGTCGGATACTGCGGTCACCGAATGAAACATATCATCGCCCCGTCCTCCAAAATTCTTCTTCCATATAACGTCGCCTGCGTCGTTGTATTTCACAATGGTCGCATCGGTGCCGCCTTTTCCGCTGATACCGGCCCAATCGCCGGTCCTGAAGGACTCTTGTTCGGCCCATCCTACCGCGACGACCCCGTCGGATACTGCGGTCACGTCGCAGAAAACATCCGCTCTGTTTCCGCCAAAACTATCTTCGAATGAGATGTCGTTAATCCCTGTCACAGAAACAGCGGCAGCTGGTATCATTACCAGTGCCACTACCAGAGCGAGCAAGGGACATATACCTATTCTGCCTTTGTTCTGCATTTCTTATTCCTCCATATCTGCTTTTTACCGTATTTTTTTGAAACGTGTGATCGGCCATCTGCCGGAACCGATCCCGTTCGATGATCCCCTTTCCGATATTTTCTCCGTCAAAGGGGAGCACGAATGTTGCGGCATCCTGAGATTTTTCCGATTCATTATAGATATTCCTTTGTCAATATATATAACCAATAGGTACAATATATTTGCAGTATATACGAGACTTTTTAATAGAAGACCATTCTATGGCATAAAAAACCTGATTCCGCACATGCAAAAAAAATAAGCTGGCTACAAACTTCCGACTGCAGAAACACAGCAAATCTATCAACAATTCTGCATTATTTTACATATATATGAATATATAGATAAATATAGTAGGTATTATTCAAAAAACGGCATTAATGGGAATAAATCATAAGAAGTGGTCATATTATAAGGCTTCCTTCCAACAATATTCCTTGCATGCCGTCCGGCCTAAAAAATAAAATTCAAAGGGCCTCGGCGGCCCTTTGGGGTTTAGAGAAGTGATTTCATAACTCTGGCAGCTCTTGCGTCAAGCGTCTCCACCCCGGAGACCTTGCTTGCATATTCGGACAGAGTGACGATGTCTTCGTTCTCTATGCATTGAAGCTTGAACTTGCGGGTTCCGGCCATGAGCTGTTTGAGTCCCTCTCCCAGCCTGTCGTTGAAATAGGTGTACAGACTGACCGCCCCCCAGGGGATGTCGGTCCCTATCTTCTTGCCGGGGAACCTCTCTTGCAGTCCTATCGCGCCTATGAAGAACTTGTTCGGATCGCTCCCGTAATGTTCCGAGAAGGATGAGGGAAGCTGTCCCTTTGCCGCGAGTTCCGCGAAGTGCTTTCCCTTCACCGCCGCGGCTATGGGTCCTCTGCACATCCCTATCGATCTGACCAGCGGGCCGTCGCCCATGTCGGACAGCGCGAACGCTTTGTACATTTGAGTCTCGTTGATGAAACCTCCGGCGAATGACAGGTCCGGAACGAACCTTCCCTGCTTCTTAAGCTCTTTGGCGCATGCCATCACCTGGCTGAACAGCCATATCCCGGGGGAGCTGAGCTCATTCATGTGGCTGACCGGGGACATTCCCGTTCCGCCTCCGGCGGCGTCGAAAGTGAGAAGATCTATCTTCGCCTCGGAAGCGCACTTCATCGTGAACGCCACAACCTCCGGTTTGTATGCTCCGGTTTTCAGGAATACATTCTTGGCGCCCTTCTGCCTCAGGCTCTCTATATCTTCAAGGAAGGACCGCTCATCGGGGAATCCGACGCGGCTGTGCCTCTCGAAAGTCTTGAACACCCCCGCTTTGAAAGCGGCCTGTACCTCCGGGTCCTCCGGGTCAGGCATCACTATGTATCCGCGGGACTTGAGCTCAAGCGCCCTCTCCAGCGTGCTGAGCCTTACCTCTCCGCCGATGGCCTTCGCTCCCTGTCCCCATTTCCTCTCTATAACCTCCACATTCAGCTTCGATAATCCGTAGTCGTCCACGCCGCCACGGGTGTCCTCGACATTCGTCTGCAGGACTATCCGTCCGTTCTTGCCGTCCCAGTGGTCCGTGTAAGAGCTCACGCGGAAGGCCAGGTCCGGCGAGGACTGCACTTTTCCGTTGGAGTACACCGAATCGGAATCCATCCCGCATACGTTCTCTCCGATGACCTCGCTTACTCCCGCTATCGCCGCGCCTCCGGCCAGTTCTTTCCAGTTGTTCTTCGCAACTGCCGTAGAGCCGAGGCCCGCGATGTGTACGGGCAGCTTCATGCTTATCGGGTTCTTCCCCTTCGAGCCTACTGTGGTCGAGATGTCTACATTCTCGAAGAACGCCACGTCGGGGTCCGGCTCGATGCCTTTCGCACCCAGCAGCTCCGCCATGATCTGGAAGTGAGACCAGTCCAAGAAATAGTCCTTGTTGGAGGCGGCTGTTGATTTTCCGAAGTGTTCGGGGCTTGGGTAAAGCACCTCTCTTCCTCTCAGCGCGCCTTTCCCGACCTCGCAGAGGACATTACAGTCTTCGATGCAGACGGGGCACATTCCGTTTATCGGACACGGATCCTTAACTCGGATCGCCGTTCCTGTGGTTGATTTAGAGTTCTCTATCGACATATTAACCTTCTTTCGTAGTTCCCTACGAAGGGAGCGGATTAGCTTTCATAGGATTTAAGCCTCTTGTTCATTGAAAAACCATCGGCGGATATCTTTGCGATCATCACGAATAAAAACAGACGTTTTTCGTAAAAAGTCCCTTGTTTCCACACAAAATCTGCAAGCCCCATACCGGCGCTGAATTGCCCGCGATTCGGCGCCGTTGGCCGCCGTCAGTATAGCAACGGCCGCCTTAGGCCCGTTGACCTTTCCGCATGATGTGAGAGAGGTGGTCGTTCTGTAGTGACTATTCGGTTTTCTGCTGCGGCATTTGAGGGTTTTGTTCCTGCCCCAAAATACGCCGTGCTGCCACACAAAGATGTGCGGCAAGTACCCTATGAAAGCCCACGAGAGGATGTCCTCCTTCAAAAAAAGGTTTAAACAACAAACGCGCAGCTATATATTCAAAACCCTTTCTTTGCGTCGATGATCAGAGGCCGGTGGAAAGGTGCCCTGGCGATGGGACTGCTGTGGGCCGCCGTCATAGCGGCGGTGATGTTGTGCATCCCCGAGGACGACTGGGGCATGATGGTGTGGCTCTGGCCGCTCTTCTCGTCGATCGTCATGGTATGCGGGATAGGGGTGTACCTGGGCGGCTATATGCTGCTGGCTGGATTCAACACAATGTCCAAAGACGAACGGTCGGCCTTCGACATGGAGAAGGTCACGTCCTTCACGGGGGCCTCCCTTGTCCTGCTGTCATATGTGTTCTTCCTCTCATGGCCGTCATCCGTGTTTTACGGCCCCATGATGTTCTGGGTGATGACCGTCGCATTCGTTGCGGGGGTCGTTTTCATGGCCGTATTCCTCAACACGGGAAGGTTCAAGGTCGACCCGCCGAAAAGATCCTGACGGGCTTCGGGGAAAGCTTGATATGCGAGCACACTGGTCCCATATTATGTTCGCCAAGGGAAGATGGAAGGGCGCCGCACTGATGCTCCTGCTGTGGATCGCCGGCGCGACAGGCGCGCTCCGCTTCGGAACCTTTGAGGCGGCAGATTTGTCCGCATGGGTGTTCATGTCCCTTTCGGTGATGATGCTGGTCACTGGTTTAGCCACTTACATAGGATGGGACAATATGCTCAGAACGCCTTCCGGCGACATGCTGGGGCAAGGGAGGCCGGGGTTCGACGCGCAGAGGCTCACATCCCAGATGGGGGTGCTATACGTCCTGGTATCATTCCTATGGCTCCTGAAATTGGCTTTCGACGGGATCCTGGGAGAGATGGCGATGCTCGCGGCGGCGTTGCTGATTATCTACAATGTTTTCACGCTCTTCCGCATACAAAAGCACAGGGGTCCGTTTGGAACAAAGAACCCATAATGGGCATGACCGGCACCCTCCGCTGAGTATATCTATCCTGTGTCCCCTTTCTTTTTCAACATATTTTCAGACAATATTCAATAGATGTCGTATTCTGCCTCGCGTTTGAACGGTAGCTGAAAAATATGCAGTAAATCTATCGGATCTGAGAAATACTGCATATAAATATTATAAAATATATGCAGTAACATTTACCAAGAGGCAGAAAGATGCGGCGCTACGACTACTCCTTCATAAAAGACATCAGAATACGGGCGGACACCGTGGGGCTCACCAAAGGGATCGAGGCATTCAGGATAAGAGAAGAAGACAGGAAGAAGAGCAACCGGGAGGCGTTCACCGCCCTGGAATCAATTGCGAGGATCCAATCAATCAAGGGTTCCAATGAGATTGAGGGGATTGTGACGACGGACAGGCGCATTGAGGAGATAGTCAACAAGAACAGCGCGCCTCTCAACCACAGCGAGATGGAGATAGCCGGATACAGAGACGTCCTGGACACGGTACACAAAGAGCACATGTCAATGGATTTGAGCGAAGGGCTGATACTGGATATGCACAGGATGATGATGTCCTACACGCCTAACGGCGGAGGGAGGTACAAAACAAGCGATAACGTCATAATGGAGGTCGACCAGCACGGGGCCAGACGAGTGAGGTTCAGGCCGACCCCGTCGGAGGAGACGAAGGAGGCAATGGAACAGCTCATCCTCGCGTACGTCGACGCAAAGGACGACAGCAGCATAGACCCAATCTTCCTCATCCCGTGCGTCATCCTGGACTTCCTGTGCATACACCCCTTCCCTGATGGCAACGGGCGGATGTCCAGACTCCTGTCCCTCCTCCTGATGTATAGGAACGGTATCGATGTTGGTAAGTACATATCGTTCGAGGGGCAGATCAACGAACACAAAGGGAGTTATTACGAGTCCCTCAGGGCATCGTCGGATGGCTGGCACGATAACAGCAACGACTACCTCCCATTCATAGAGAACTTCATTTTCACGCTGTTCGTCTGCTATAGGGAATTAGAGAGGCGGTTTGATGTGGTGGGGGAGAAGAAAGCGAACAAAGGCAACCGCATAGAAGCGGCCGTGAAAAACAGTGTCCCATCCATTTCTAAAAAGGAGATCATGGAACTCCTGCCTGACATAAGCCAGGCGACCATCGAAGCAAAGCTGTCCGAGCTTCAGAAGCAAGGAAGGGTCAGGAAGACAGGAAGCTACAAAGACGCTAAGTACGTATGGATAAGATGATCGACGCGCAACGGCGTCCGCCCATAAATAATGGCTTTAATATAGACGCATATATGAGCGCCGGATGAAAAAGAAGGACCTTGAGATAGAGCTGGAGAAAGTTCCGAGGTTCGAGGACCCCGACCCCTCGCTTGAGCAATACATGACCCCTGCCTCAATAGCCGCCGACGTCCTTTTCGGCGCTTATGCAAGGGGGGATGTCAAAGGCCTCAAGGTTATGGACCTGGGGTGCGGGACCGGAATGCTCTCGTTCGGTTCGTGGATGCTCGGCGCAGGGGCTGTCGTAGGGTACGATGTCTCTCAGAGAGCGATCGACCTCGCGACCGCCCACGCCGCCTCGGTGGGCGCAGAGATAACGTTCGCGGTGTCGGACGTGAACGAAGTTCATGAGGAGGCGGACACCGTCGTCATGAACCCGCCCTTCGGCTGTCAGAACCGCCGCGCCGACAGGGATTTCCTGAAGAAAGCGATGGCGTCCGCCGAATGCGTGTACTCTTTCCACATGGCGGAGACGCTTGATTTTGTCACTGAGTACGTGAAAAAACACAACCGAGAAATAGTCTACAATAAAATGTATAAGTACGATATCCATAATACATTCACGTTCCACAGTAAAGAGAAGCACAGCGTTGACATTGTGGTCGTCAACATAAGGTGAGATCGAATGACAGACAACACGGAAGTATTCCCCGGCGACGAGGTCGCCGTGGAGGAGGAATATCTGGCCTCCGACGGGACATTCGCGAGCGACGGAAAGATATATGCGTCGCAGATCGGGATCCTTGAGCTGGACGATGATGAATGCGTCGCCAGGGTCATATCCCCCAACCCCCCCAACATCCTGAAAACGGGAGACATAGTATATGCCATAGTGGCAGACATCAGGAACACCATGGCCACTGCGGACGTCGTCGCGAAAGAAGGCACCAGAAGAGGACTGGGCGGGGAGACCTACGCAACCATACACGTATCCAAGATATCGCAGGGCTACACCGATGACGTTTCGAAAGAACTGAGAAAAGGAGACTTCATACGAGCGAAGGTCACCAGCACCTCCCCCTCTCTCCAGCTCATGACCAGGGATGACCACTTCGGAGTGATAAGATCGCTCTGCGGGGCATGCAAAACAGAACTCGTCAAAAAAGGAAGGGGGTTGTACTGCACGAACTGCGAACGCTCGTTCCTCAGGAAACTTGCTGACGATTACGGTGATGTAAAATTATGAAGCAGACGGATGAAATGGCTGCTCTGAGAGCAGAGGTCAAGGCTCTTAAGGTCGAAATAGCCGGGCTCAAAGAGTTCATACAAGCCATGTACAGCATGATCAGCGACGATGAGGAATACGACGACGATCCGCCGATGGCGTTCGGAGGCAACTCCGGATTCGGGAGATACAACACTTGAAGCTCCTCGCTTTGATATCCGGAGGCATCGATTCCCCGGTCGCGGCTTACCTGATGGATAGGATCGGTGCGGACGTCATACTCCTGCACATGGACAACCGCCCTTTTGCGGATGATGTCTCGATAGAAAAGATCGGGGAACTGGCGGAGCGGCTGAGAGCCGTTACCGGTTCACCCTTCCCCCTCTACTCCGCTCCTCACGGGATATCGCAGGAGAGGATATCAAAGACCTGCGACCGCAATTATCAGTGCGTCCTCTGCAAAAGGACCATGCTCAGGACCGCCCAGGAGCTTTCTTCCCGGCTCGGCTGCGGCGGGATCGTCATGGGCGACTCTCTGGGGCAGGTGGCCTCGCAGACACTGAAGAACCTGAGATACGTGAGCAGCGGCCTTAAGATGCCTGTCGTAAGGCCTCTCATCGGATATGACAAGATCGAGATAGAGGCCGTCGCAAAAGAGATCGGAACTTACGATATCTCTATCAAAAGATCTGTCGGTTGTTCGATAGTGCCGTCCAAACCCGTCACGGAGGCCGACCTGAATAAAATGGCGGGATTCGACGTATCATCCGGAATTGACGAACTTGTGTCGAACGCTGCCGAAAATACGATAAGATTGTCCTGATCAGTAGAATACCGAACAGGAGCCTATGTCATCCCTGTTATACAGCATATCGATGGTTATCCTGTTTATATATCTGGCCTGAACCCTTGAAACATAAAGGGTATTGTTTCCCACAGGTATCCTGATGTCTGACTCTTTCGGCATCTTTACCGTCGTTGGTACCAAGGCGGGGCCGGTGCAGGAGGTGCATATCCTGTAATCGCGCCTTTCCGACATAATCAGCTTACTGACTTCGCCATCCACGGTTATTTCCATTAACCTCGCTTAATACAGGCACCTTTATTATCTTTGCCTATTGAGAAAGAATTCCGTCGCGTCCCCGCACGGGTCACCCGTCAGCTCCGCTTTTATGTCCTCAAGATTGAAGACCCTGCGGTCCAGGATGACCGCGACGCCTCTGTCCGTGCCGGACCTGATGAGCCTGCCTATCGCCTGTCTCATCTTCCTCATCGCCGGGATCTTAGACGAGTGTTCCCATCCGTTGCCGAACACCATGTCAAAGTACCTTCTCAGCGCTTCCTGCCTGGCTGTCGGCTTGGGATACGGGATCCCGACCAGCACCGCCATCTCCATATCCTTGTCGGGGAAGTCCAGCCCTTCGCTTATTCTTCCGCCTGTGATCGCGAAAAGGACGCTTCCTTCCGAAAGCCTGAATTGAGAAACCTCCTCCATAAGCTCCGGCTGGGTCATTCCCCTTCTTTCTATGAAGACATCCTTTCCCATCCCTTCCATTATATCGTCGGCGAGGAATCTCTCCATCACCGCATATGACGGAAAGAAGACCGCCGTGTTCCTGTTGACTGTTCTGACAAGAGAGACCAAATGATCCTTCATCCTGAGATACACTTCCGGTATGTTGTTGAATTCGTCGAACTTCGTCGATACGTCATCGACATACAGTATCTTGAGGTTCTCCGGCGGGAACGGGGACGGGAATACACGCTCGACCGCATCTTCCAGGCCTATCTCTCTGGAGTGGTCTGACAGCGGCGCCAGCGTACCTGACATATGTACCGACGACAAGCATGACCTGAGAGGCTCCGCCGCTTCCCTCGGATCAAGGCAGTACGCCTGGAACTTCGGGTTCTCTCCCCCCGCGATAAGAAATATGTTCGTTTCCTCATCCGCTGTGTTCCAGGCGGAAAGGAAGGCCCCGAGAGACCTTATGTAGGATCTGGGCAGCTTCTTCCTTGCTTTTTTGATGTCGGCGATCATCTCCCCCTGATCCATAAGGCCTTTGTATACCATACTGAGGGAACGCGACGACATCCCAAGCCTCTCCATCAGCTCATCCTGGAGGAAGGTGGAAGGTATCATCCCGTCGTCGCCCGTGAGATATTGGGACAGCGCCTCATCGAGACAGTCCCTTAACACCGCTATGATGTCAGTCACCGAAAGGCCGGCGTGGATCTCCGGATCATTCCATTCCCGCGCCTCCTTCTCTGCGAGGGCCATCGCCTTCGAGCCGTATTCCAGAGTCATTACCTCCCTCAGATAGTCAGGAAGGTTGTGCGCTTCGTCGACTATCATCGCCATACCGGAAAGGGGCGTCCCAGCCCATTCAAGGAACCTTTCCAGGATGTGCGGCATGAATATGAAAGAATACGGCGCCGCGACGACGTCCGCGTGCTTCATAAGATGCTTTACCGTCTCATATGGGCATATCCCTTTACCAAGACAGTATTCTGCGAATTTCTCAGGCTCCGGGTGCTCATCCCTGACAAACCCGAGCAGGGCCGGCAGATCGATGCTGCCTATGTTCTCATAATATCTGCACGGCCTGCCGTCGCCGGCATCCTTTTTGTACTCCGAACACAGCCTCGACAATTCCTCGGACGTTCCGGTCTCGTTCTCCGGGTCCTTGGACATCATCGGGCATGTGTGTATGCTCCTGCCCTGAACCCCTATGCAGACAAGCGGCCTCTTTCCGGATATTGCTTTGGCCTCATGTATTATCTGCTTCTGCTGGGACTTCGTCCTTGTGAGATAGATCACTTTATTGCCGGTCCCAAAAACAGCCTCCAAAGCGCCCGTCAGCGAGACCACGGTCTTACCGGTGCCGGTCCCTGACTCGATCACGACCGAGGCTCCGTTCCTCACGGTATCCCTTATGAGGTCCGCCATATCTCTCTGCCCCCCTCTGTATTCATAGGGGAAGATATCTGCGGCCTTGGGATCTTCGTTCATCACTCGCTTCTGCGCCAGATGCTGTCGGGAAGTTCTTCGTAGACCGCCGATTCGTCACTGGACTCTTCCGACGTCCCGGAAGGGCTGGTTCCCATCAGCTCATTTATCTTCTCCTTCCTGAAGAGCCAGTAGTGTATCCTCCACTCTCTTCCGTCATAGAGCGTGGTCTCTTCCCTTTCTGTGGTGAGGAGGCCTGCATCCTCAAGCATATAGAATGCGTCCCTGTCCTCCGGTTCAAGGACATTGTCGATTATCCTGTCCGAATATCCGAAGAAATTAAGGACGTGTCTCGCAAGCATGTATGCCTGTTCTTCCTCCATCCCCATGCTGTTGTCGATGCTGTTCCTTATCGCAAGGGTAAGTTCCTCGACCGTTATAGTATCGTCCATGGCCGCACCTCAGTTCTCCACTAGATCCGCAAATTTGACATCGTTCGTGCCGGAGACCTCGGCGATCTTCCTGAGGACCTCGGGCGGAACATGCTGATCGACTGTCAAGACCATCAGCGCGTCCGATTCGGATCTTCCCACCGACATCTGCGCGATATTTATGTTGCTGTTGCCGAATATCGTTCCCACGGCGCCGATTATGCCGGGGGAGTCCTTGTAGGATACCATTACCATGTCCCCGCTCATCGGCGCGTCGAAAGTGAACTTATCATACCCCACCAGCCTAGGCTGGTCTCCGAATACCGTCCCTCTGATGGATGCCCTCTTTCCTTTGGACACCGTTCTCAATTCTATCATGTTAGAATAATCATCCGACCTCTGGGTCGATGACTCTTTGATCGATATGCCCTTCTGTTTGGCGACGGGCATCGCGTTGATGATGTTAGCGTTGTCGGCGCCTATTATTTTCTTCAGAATGCCGATGACAACGGACACTGTAAGCATTTTCGTCTGTTTGTTCGCAAGTTCGCCGCAGTATGTTATCTCAAGTTCGTCTATCGGGTTGTTGCCGTTGATCTCATGGGCAAGTATGCCCATGCGCTCCGCCAGCGGGACGAACAATTCCGTTTCCGGATCCATCTTGCCGCGGGGTGCGTTTATGGCGTTGGTTATCTCCCCGTCCTTCAGATACTTCACGGCCGCGACCGCGACCTCCACGGCGACCCTTTCCTGCGCCTCCACCGTGCTTGCCCCCAGGTGGGGGGTGGTGACCAGATTGTCCAGTTCCAGAAGCTTCATGTCACTTTCCTCAAGAGGCTCGTTACACCAGACGTCGAAGGCCGCGCCTGCGATCACCTTCTCCTTCAACGCGGTGTAGAGATCGCCCTCGTTCACGATGCCTCCTCTCGCCACGTTCGCTATCCTGACGTTTGGCTTCATCATCCTGAACTGAGGCAGGCTTATCATGTTCTTTGTTTCCGGCAGCAGCGGGGTATGGATGGTCATGAAATCGGCGATCTGTATCACCTCTTCGAAGGTGGTCAGCCTCACTCCTATCTCGTCCGCGACCTCCTTCGGCAGGTACGGATCGTAACCTACGAGGGTCATGTTGAACGCCTTCATCCTCTTGGCGACCTCTCCTCCGACGCGCCCTACGCCGACTATCCCCAGGGTCTTTCCGTTAAGTTCGACTCCTGTGTATTTGGACCTTTTCCACTCTCCTTTGTGCATGGAATTGTGTGCAAAGGGTATGTTCCTTGCCAATGACAGCAGCATCGCGCATGAATGCTCGGCAGCGGAGATGATGTTGGCGGCGGGAGTGTTCATTATGAGGATCCCTTTCTCCGTCGCATAGGGGATGTCCACATTGTCAACGCCGACCCCGGCCCTTCCGATCACCCTCAGTTTCTTCCCGGCGTCTATCACCTTCCTGGTGACCTTAGTGCCGGACCTGATGATCAGACAGTCGTACTCTCCGATTATCCCGCAGAGCTGGTCCTCCGTGAGGTCAACCTTCTCGTCCACAGGGAAGCCTGAGTCTTTCAGTATGTTCATGCCCTCTTCGTCGAGAGCGTCTGAGACCAATATTCTGGCGGTCATGTTTTTTCCTCCAATACCTCATCCATCACGGAGAGCAGTTCCCTCACTCCCGCGGGCATGATGTCTCCCATGTGCCCTATCCTGAACGTATTCTCTTTCACTTCCCCGTAACCGCCGGATATCTCATAGCCTTTTGATTTCAGGGACGAATGGAATTTGTCGAAATCGAGATCCCCCCGGTTAAGGACGCTTATCGAGTTGGAGCGGAACCCCTTTTCGGGGAATATGCCGCTGAGCTTCCTGCCGGCCCATTCTTCGACGGTGTCTGCCATCTCCTTATGCCTTCTGTACCTTGCCTGCATACCTTCCGAAAGGATGCGGTCCAGCTGGAAGTCCAGCGCATACATCAGGGACACGGGGGGCGTCGTAAGGGCATAGTTCTCGTCATTCTGTTTCTTTACCTTAAGGAGGTCTGTGTAGAAGCCTCTGTTGGATACTGTCTTGGCCTTGTTCAGCAGCCTTTCGGAAACGGCCATCATAGCCAGGCCCGGCGGGAGCGCCAGGGCCTTCTGTGTGCCGAAAACCAATGCGTCCGCATCCAGCTTCCTGAGCTTCAGGTCCATTGCGAATGCCGAGGTCACCGCGTCGATGAACACCAATGCGTCCGGGTTCTGCGACCTGACCTCGTCTGCGATCTCGTTCGAGTCGCTGAACACCCCCGTCGACGATTCATTGCTTACCCAGTGCACCGCTTCGACATCCTCTTTCACCTTACCTTTGATGTGCTCGGCGCGTATCGCTTTCCCCCACCCGGCCCGCACCTTATCGACGGTCTTGCCGTTGAGCTCGGCTATCTCTATGGATCTGTCACCGAATGAGCCGTTCGTCAATCCGAGGGTCTTGGACCTCACGCCGTTCCTGATCATTCCTTCCAGGAACACCGACGCGGAGCCGCTCACCATGAGAATATCCATATCTGTGTCCAGCGCCTTTTTCATCTTCTCGATGACGGCCTGATGCAATGACTTGTAATCTTTGGACCTGTGCGTTATCATCGGCCTGGTCATTGAGTGAAGGACCTCAGGCTCCACATTCACCGGCCCCACTGTGAAAAGCTTCCTGTTCAACATTATCCCTCGGGATGTAATTTGGCTCCGCTATCTGCTAACCAATATTTATTATAACGCACGTGCCCGCGTTATATCAAAGGTTGTGTATGAAGTGTTTGATCCTCGACAGCCCTTCCCTTATCTGTTCCTCGCTCGCCGCATAGGACATCCTGAAGAACCCTTCGCCGCTGGGTCCGAATGCGGATCCGGGGGTCACGGCGACGCGCGCTTCTTCAAGCATCTTAGTGCAGAATATCTCCGACTTCACTTTGGAGTCATATTTGGGGAAAAGATAGAAAGCGCCTTTTGGAATGTTCACGTCCAGGCCCTTGATCTCCGTTATGAGGTCTACTGCAAGATTACGGCGCTTCTTGAACTCCCTTATCATAGCGTCCCTCTCCACCTGAGGCCCGTTTATGGCCGCGATGGCAGCCGGCTGAGTGAAAGATACACAGCAGGAGATCGAGTGCGTCTGCAGCTTGTCCAATTCTTTTATGTTGTTCTCGGATGCGATGGCCCAACCGAGCCTCCAGCCGGTCATGGCGTATGTCTTCGACAGACCGGATATCGTGATCGTCCTGTCGAACATGTCCGGCACCGCCGCTATGGAATGGTGCTTACCTTCGTAGATTATGCTCTCGTATATCTCATCGGAAAGCACCATCAGATTGTTCTCGATGGCGATCTTGGCTATCTCCCTGATAGTCTCACAGGGCATTACGCTGCCCGTAGGGTTGGACGGCGAGTTCAGCAGGATCATCCTCGTCTTCGGTGTTATCGCTTCGGCGATCTTGTCCGGCTCAATGATGAAATCCTTTTCAAACTCCGTCGGGACGTATTTGGGCTTCGCCCCCGCGAGCCTTATGCACGCTTCATACGAAACCCAGCTGGGGTCCGGCATTATGACCTCATCTCCCGGATCGAGGAACGCCAGCGCGGACATGAATATCGCGTGCTTGCAGGGCGTGATCAGAACGTTCTTGACAGTGCAGTGTATCTTGTTGTCCGAGAATGCCTTTGAGGCCACGGCCTTCCTCAGCCCGGGTATGCCTGCCGAGGGGGTGTAGTGTGTGAAACCTTCGTCAAGGGATGCTTTGCATGCTTCTATTATGTTCCCGGGCGTTACGAAATCGGGTTCCCCCATTGAGAACGAGATGACATCTATGCCGTGCATCTTCATATGACTTACAAGATTAGAAAGCGCCACCGTGCCAGATGCAGGAATCCCCGAAAGCCTTTTAGATACCATTGACGACCACCAGTGAGCCTCCTGTATATTGTCTATCCTTTATTGTTTTTTCCTCAGGGAGACAATTCCGGTCATTCGGCATAAGGCACAAGGCGTCCGGCAAAGGATGCGCCGCCTAAAACATTCGTCGCAAGAGGCCAGGAGCGGCTCGGACCGTCCGAACGGCATGACGGAATGCCGTTCTATACTGTGTTGCTTCCCCGTAAAGAAACTTTATCTCCGTTACCTGCATAACATACCCCATGAAAAAGGAGATGAGCTCTTTTGACGTCCGTTCCGTCGTTTCGGAGATGGCGTCGCTGGAAGGAGCACACATCGACAAGATATTCCATTGGGGCGCGGGGAACGTCCTTTTCCGCCTGAACGTACAGGGCGACGGCAAAAGGGAGCTGTTCTTCAGAGATAAGAAATGGCTGTATCTGGCACCGTCGCGCCCCGATACGCCGGATACCCCGACCTCGTTCGCGACGTTCATGAGGAAATACATCACGAACGCAAGGATAGGGAAGACGGTCCAGGCCGGTTTCGACAGGATAACGGTTACGGAGGTCTTCAAGTCCGACGCGGAATATAAGCTTATCTTTGAGATGTTCGGAGGAGGGAACGTGCTGCTGGTGCTGGACGGTAAGATAGTCAACTGCCTTACCCACAAAACATGGAGGGACCGCTCCACCCGCCCCGGCGAGGACTACGTCATGCCAAAAAGCAGATTCGACCCCATCGAATCCTCATTCGAGGAATTCAGAGATACGTTCCGGTCCTCCGGGTCCGACACCGTAAGAACTTTGGCGACCGTCGTCAACCTCGGCGGCCAATATTCCGAGGAGATCTGCAAAAGGGCGGGTGTCGAAAAGAATGCGCCGTCCGCCGGGGTCGGCGACGATCTCCTTGACAAGATGTACTCTTCGCTCAGGGAGATAGTGGATCGCGTGGTACAAAGCAGCGAGCCGACGATCTTCAGGAAGGACGGGGAGATCGTGGATGTCGCTCCCGTCGGTCTGCATATCTATGACGACGCTGAGCCGCAAATGGTCCAGAGCATGTCCTTGGCGATCGACGCCCTTATGCAGGAGATCGGCCAGACCGAGGAGGAGGCTTACGTCGACCCGGAGGTGGAAAAGCTCAGGAAAAGGATACAGAAGCAGACCGAGACCATGGACGAATACAGGATAGAGTCCGAAGACCTGAAGAAGAGGGCGGACGCAATATACATGGAATATCAGAAAGTGAACGAGCTCCTTACCGTTCTCAGCCGGAAATCGAAAGAACTCACTTGGGAAAAGCTCGCGGAAGGCGCAATGAAGATACCGTTTGTCACGGACATCGACCCCTCCAAGAGTACCGTCGCGGCTAACATATCCGAACTCAGGGTATCTCTGGACTATACAAAGGGGATCGATGCCAACGCCTCGGACATATATCAAAAAAGCAAAGACATCTCGGAGAAGGCAAAGAGAGCCGAGAACGCGATGAAAGAAAGCGTTGCCGAGCTTGAGAAGAAACAGAAAGGCATCGACAAGGCCAAGATCCTCGCCCTGAACAAAGCTCAGCCGACCAAACAGTTCTGGTTCGAGAGATACAAATGGTTCATCACTTCCTCCGGGAAGCTCGTCATCGCCGGAAGGGACGCCCATACGAACGATAATGTTGTGAAGAAGCACCTGAAAGAGAAGGACGTGTTCGTTCACGCGGACGTCCACGGCGCTCCTTCCGTGATATTGAAGGACGGCTCCGCCGCCACACCGGATGAATTAAGAGAGGCATGCATTTTCGCTCTGGCACAATCTAAGGCCTGGGTGGCTGCTCTCATGGAGGGAGCGGCGTTCTGGGCCTATCCGGATCAGGTGAGCAAAACGCCGAACCCGGGAGAGTTCGTTCCCAGAGGAGCGTTCATCGTAAGGGGCAAAAGGAACTATGAACACCATCTTAAGATGGAGCTGGGGATCGGAGAGATATCCTACCAAGGCGCAAGGAAGATAATGTGCGGCCCTGTTGATATCTTCAAGGATTCAGACAGATACCTCATCCTTAATCCCGGGAGGGGGAAAAGCGGAAGGATGTCCGGAGAGATAGCGAAGGACTTCCATGTGCCAGAGGAAGAGATATCTAGGATACTGCCTCCCGGCGACGTTGAGATCGTTAAGCGCATATGGAAGGACGGACAATGATTGGTGCCCGCGCCGGAATTCGAATCCGAGTCAAGAGATCCGCAATCTCTCAGGATATCCAAGCTACCCCACGCGGGCGAATTGTACCGCGGAAAAACTACTTATTATAAATGGTTTCAGATTTCCGGGCGGGATTTGTAGCGCGTTATGTATCCGGCTATCCTGTTCCTCATCTTCACCGAGTAAACGTCCGTAAGATTGTTCACCATCTCTTTGTTGTTCTCGAAATCCCCGTTGAACGCCTGGGGGTATTTTGCAATAAGCTCGATGGCGACTCTTTTGATGTATGTGGGCCTTATTCTTCCCATATTTTTCACCGATATGTCCCCGATTAAGTGGATTCCTTATTTAAAGGCTTTGTTGGGTCTGCGGGGATGGCCGCATGAAAGCTTCCCTTCCGGACACGGTCCCCTGATGCAAGGCGGCCCCGCGTCAGTGAAAATGGCGGGAGATACTTCCTTGCAAAGTGCCAGCATTCTGTCCGCAAGCTCCCTTATCTCCCACTGGGCACGCTCGCAGCACCTAAGCGAGAAGAAGTGGTGCAGTTCCCTTGCGTTCATAGTTATCGTTATGTTTGTGGTGCACCCGTTGGGGAGGATATATCTCGCATCCTCCGCAGGTATCGTCTCCGCAAGCTTCCCGTATGCGTCCCATATCGTCCTCATCGTTTCTTCATATAATTCCCGCGCATCGGGGTCTGCCTTTACCGTTTCGGGGACGACATAGGTCGGATCTTTCAGAGAGACATACCTCTGGCTCTGCTGGGAGAAGGAGGCTATCCTGTGCCTGACCAACTGATGCGTGAGCGCCCTGGAGACGCCGTCGGCGGAGAAGGTGAATACCGCGTGCTCCACCACCGAATGGTGACCCATGCCTACTATATTGCCGAGGATCTTCTCCGGATCCTTCATGCCCATAAGGTCTGCCGAGGCTTTCTCGGAATAGCAGGACCTTCCCGCCGCGGCGCAGATGGCGTCCGCATCAGGCGTGTGTGCGAGCAGTCTTACGTTCATTCAGACACTTCCGCCTTTCTGTTCCAGATACGGGATTTAACCTCATTCATGCTTTCCTGATCCATCATGTCCGCCAGCCTTATCTTGTAGATGTCAACGCCGTTTAATAGTTCGCATATGCCTCTGACATGCGCATCCCCTACCACGACCACTATGTTCTTGTATTTTTCCGATGCCTCTTTGATCCTTTCGGCCATGTACACGTTCCTTTCATCTATCAGCTTCTCCACCAGCGTCGGGAACCTCTTGCGCATCCTGCGGATGTACTCCTCCTCATTGGCAGCGAACCCTTTCTGCGTCACGTTCGTATTCCCCCTTCGGGGCAAACTACCTGAGAATGAGTATACAGAATACCTTATCCTCTCAAAGAGAGACATTTCTGCCTCCACCTCCCTCATGGTCTGTTCGGCGTCCTTGTCTATGCATATTATATCGGCGCCGACGATCTTCCCCGCAGAGATCGCGGCGAGCATTTCGCCTCCCGGCCGGGTCCCGTTCTTTTCTGACATTTTATTCTGGTATTCAGCGGACTCGCGGTACAGCTTCGGGACATTCTCCGATCCCTTACTGTCCCCTGAGCCATTCATCAGTGCGGCATACCTTCTGTCATCCAGTTCCAGAAGGACTGCGTCCGGCCAGGTGTACTTTATGATGAAGGAGACCTGTTCCGATATCTTGAAAACGTGGCCTGTCCCTATCATCGTCATCATATTGCTGTGAATGCCTCTTTCAGATAGAATATTTTGCATCGATTGTGCATAATTCCTTTGTCTTCCTGTGATGAAATCCTTGTATTCAAAGAATAGTTAAATGTGCAATAATAACGGTTAATTGGAAAAAGATGTTTTTCCGTATATGCTGGACTGTGTTCACATGCCGGCGCCTCAACACGTTTTTATGTAAAGGGCCGTTTTATACCCATGGTCAAAGTTATACTCCGGACAACCGAGGGCGACATAGAGATAATTATGCATGACGACATGCCGATAACCACCGGCAACTTCATAAAATTGGCAGAAGAAGGCTACTACGACGGGACAATTTTCCACAGAGTCATTAAAGATTTTATGATACAGGGCGGGGATCCGAAGGGCACCGGGACCGGCGGTCCGGGCTATACGATCAAGGATGAGTTCGGAAGCGGTCATTCCAACGTCAGGGGCACCATATCCATGGCAAACACGGGAAGGCCGGACACCGGCGGGAGCCAGTTCTTCATCAACCTTGTGGACAACTGCTATCTTGACAAAGAGAATCCCAAGACTCCCTATGCGCACCCGGTGTTCGGCCGGGTCGTCAATGGAATGGACGTCGTTGACAGGATCGGTAACTCCCCCACCGCCCGCGGCGACCGCCCTGTGACCGACGTCCGGATAATAAAGGCAGAGGTCACCCGATGAGTGACCGCCACGTCATGGAATGCCTCGGCATGTCCAAGGTCGTCATCGAAAACGGAAAAGTGACCGTGGTAAGCGGGCCCAAGATCAAATTCTGCCCCCTTTTCAAAAAATACCGCAATATCGATGAGATAACCGAGGATGTTGTGAGAACGAACATAGAGTTCAGGATCGAATCCTTCGGTATGTGCACCGGGAACCGTGATATTCGGATGAAAGACTTCCTCTCCTTCGGGATATCGGAGATCCTCAGCTCCGCCCTGAGACGGAGGATGATAGACGCCGCCGTCATCGCCGCCGACGGCGTCGGCACCGTCGTAGTTACCGACCCTGAGATAGTGCAGGGCCTGGGAGGAAGGATATCCGGCCTGTGCGAAACATCCCCCATTGATGATGTTATCGAAGGCGTAGGGAGGGAGAACGTTCTAGATCCAGCCTCCGCGGTGATCGATATGGTCAGGGGAGTAAAGAAAGCAAGAGCGATGGGGTACGGGACGATCGCCGTCACCGTTGCGTCGGTCAGGGCAGCCTCCGAGATAAGAGCGGAATTCGGGAACTCCGCTATCATAATGGCCGTACACACCTCATGCATGCCGCCGGACGATGCGCGCACCGCCTTCGATGTCTGCGATGTCATCACGGCATGCGCCTCCGAGGCGGTGAGGGAAGAATCCAAAAGAAGGGATCTGATAATCGCCGGAAACAAGGTCCCCATCTATGGCGTAACGGAGAAAGGAAAAGAGCTGGTTATGATGAGGCTGGAAGAAGTCGGGAGGGAACCTTGGAACGGGAAAGAGCCGGAGGACCCGCCGAGGCCCCTCATCAGAGGGACTCGACCACCAGATGCGTTCCCGAACGGAGATAGATAAGCGGTATCCTCTGCTTCCTTGCTCTGGCCCTGAGGTCCTTATCGTTAGTAAGGATGTAGCCTCCGGTCGACTGCGCGATGTCAATGACCGCGTCGTCTCCGGACAGGGGTGTCTGCAAAATGTCGTATCTCCTTGCGAGCTCCAGCGCCGCTTTGGAGAACTTATGGTCAAGGCGCTTGAGTTCGCCGATAAGCGGACCGGGGACAACGCACCTTACCTCACCGAGGAGATCTCTCAGCGCCAGATCAATGTTTATCTTCTCTTCGAAAGGCATCAGAAGCGCATTGGTGTCCAGGACCACGGTCTGCATGAGCTCACTGCTCTATTATCCCGTAGCCTATCAGTCTCCACTTGTTGGAGATCCTTCTGGATATCGCCACCCTCTGCCCCGGGAGGATGCATACGGGTATCTTAAGGACCACTTCCGCGGAGCCTGCCCTTGCGCTCTTGACCACACCCACCGTTGTGGCCGTACCTACGCTCAGCATCAGCGGCTCGTTGCTTTTGATCTCATCCACGACAAGATCGGCTGATGAGCCTACAACACGGTCCAAAAGGGTCGTCTTCATTTTGAAGTCGTGGACCACAGGAGGCAACTCCCCTTGCATACCCACTACCCTTCCGGTCAGCCCGTCCGATTTCGTTATTGACGGGTCGAGCGCCGTGCCTATGGCTATCAGCCCTCCGGGCACAACCTCTTTAACGCTCTTCCCTCCTGCCTGGAGGGACACGACCTTTGCGGATATCTTCTCATACGTAGGCTTTCCCGCGACCTCCACTCTCCTGCCTGGCACTATCTCGATCTCATCGTCGATCTTCAGCCTGCCCTGGATGAGCGTCCCTCCCATGACCCCTCCTTTAAGGTCCTTCGGGACTGTCCCGGGAACATTTATGTCAAAGGATCTTGCCACATGCATCAGCGGCGGAGAGGAGACATCCTTCTCGATCTTCGAGATTATGTGTTCCTCTATGCTCTCAATGAGCATGTCTATGTTGACCCCTCTGTTCGCAGAGACCGGTATTATCGGCGCGTTCTCCGCTATCGTCCCCTTCGTGAATTCTTTTATTTGTTTGTAGTTCTCGACGGCCTGCTCCCTTGTGACGATGTCGATCTTGTTCTGAACGATTATGATCTTATCGATCCCTATTATGGACAGCGCCATCAGATGTTCCTTGGTCTGCGGTTGGGGGCATTTCTCGTTGGCCGCCACAAGCAGCAACGCTCCGTCCATGAGGGCGGCGCCGGATAGCATGGTGGCCATCAGGGTCTCGTGTCCCGGCGCGTCGACGAATGACACCGCCCTGAGGAACTCCGCTTTCCCTCCGCATTTGCATTTGGTGGATGTGCCGTAGGCGGCCGGCCCTTCGCAGCTGGAACATTTATAGAATGCGACATCCGCATATCCCAGTCTGATCGAGATCCCTCTTTTCAACTCTTCGGAGTGGCGGTCGGTCCATTCTCCTGACAGCGCCTTCGTGAGCGTGGTCTTACCGTGGTCAACATGGCCTATCATCCCGATGTTGACCTCCGGCTGCTTGGGGACTTTCATTACTTCTTCTCCGCAGCAGCCCCTTCGGCGGCAACAGCCGGCGCGAAGGATTCCTCTATGGATTTCGGCCCGTACTCCGCGATCGCAAGGTTGATCTGGACGATCTCGGCCGATATTGTGGAGCCGCGGATCGTCACTCTCTTCCTTTCTCCGGGGTATCTTTCGCGGAAGCCGAGCCCGTCGGAGAGCAGGAGCTTCCTTCTCTTCGGCCCGGGAAGGTCCGCCCTCATTGGGGTGCCGTTACCGTCGCTGCCGCCTGTTATCTTCAGTTTATATCCGGGGAGACCGACGAAAATCCCATCCACGATCTCTCCAATGTTTTTACCGATCAGAGAGTTCGCGTGGTGGCCTGAGACCGCCCTGTTGTAGGACTTGCCGGTCTTCACATCGTTTACGATGGCTTTGAATTCTACCATTTGAACACCTTTGCCGCCCTATCATAGTGTCCCTTATAAATGTTTGTTCAAATCTTTGCGCAGATGGGTCCATCGGAGCATGAACGTTCGTAAAAGCAGGGTTGAACGCCTTCCTCACGCCCATGAACTGAACAGGCGTGCGACGCTCATCTTGAAGTTCTGCCATCTGTTGAGTCTGCCGTACTCCTCCAGACTGTACTCGGCGCAGTGGTCCAGATCTTTCATGAAGGCTTCCTGCATCTGCTCGCCTATTCTCTTGGAGTATACCATCGCGTTCGTTTCGAAGTTGAGCGTCATGCTCCTCTGGTCGAGGTTCGCGGAGCCTACGGAGCAGTATTCCCCGTCGGCGACCAGAGTCTTCGAGTGCACGAAGCCGCCTATGTAGCGGTATACTTTGACCCCATTCTTCATCAGTTCCCCCGCATTCATGACGCTTACCCAGTACACAAAAAGATGGTCGGGCCTGTCGGGCATGATTATCCTTACGTCGACGCCGGAGCGGGCGGATAGTATCAGCCCCTTCATGACGTTGTCGCTCGGCACGAGGTATGGAGTGTGGATGTACAGGGTCTTCTTTGCGGCGCCTATGATCTTGAGGTACTGCAGCTCGATTGGGTTATTCTTCGTGTCAGGCCCTCCTGATATCAGCTGCATGACATCCTCTCCGTAATGGGCGGACTCGTCGACGGTGAAATACTTCCCTCCGCTTTCCGCATTCAGGTCCAGGCGCCTCTTTGACGCATATCCCCAGTCCATGAAGAATCTGAGGTTTATGGCGATCACGCTCTGCCCTTCTATCCTCAGGCCTGTGTCCCTCCATCTGCCTGTTTCGCCTTTACCCAGATACTCATCCCCGATGTTGAACCCCGAAACATATCCGACGGTCCCGTCGATGACCATGAGCTTTCTGTGGTTGCGGTTGTTCTTCTTCGGGCTGAGGAAGACCGTCACTGAACGATGGAACAACTCGAACTCCCCTCCCGCGCCCCTGAGCTCCTTGATCCTTTTACCGAGCCCGCTGTTGAAGCCTACGGCGTCCACCATAAGCTTCACCTCCAAGCCGGCCTTGGCCTTCTCGATCAGCACATCCATGAACTCATTGGACAGCTTATCGTTGCGTATTATGTAGTATTCCGCATGGATGTACTTCTCCGCCCTCCTCAGGTCATCGAACATGCGCCTGAAGAATTCCTCGCCCGTAAGACAGAGATCGAGCTTGTTCTCCGCGCTGTAGAAGGCACCGCCGGTGTCCATCAGAGACCTTGCGAACCTCATCTCCTCCTCATTCTCGGGGGCGGTCTTCTTGCTCAGTTCTTTCAGAGATTCCTCTTTTATCCTGACGAGATTCTCATCGGTCAGATTCTTTATGGCAAAATGTCTGCGTCTGTAGAATGTCTGCCCGAAGCACAAATAGATGAAGAACCCTATCGCCGGCAGCAGCAGCATGACCGCCGCCCAAAGAGCGATAGTATAGGGGTCGGAGCGTTCGAAGAAGATCAGGAAGAGGATTATCACTACCGACACCAACCACAGTACCAGCATTACGTAGCCTAATGCAGTGGCCATAGTAGGATCCAGAATTCCCAATCCCATAACATCACCATGCGCGTCGTAGTAAAAAGAGTTTGTTCTCCATCGTCAACTTTGGTAAGTTTTAACATGATGCGGGCGTCTGAAAAAACGCTGCCAGATCGTGAGCCTGGGCTCCCTGGGTATCTCATCTTGTGCCTTGCCCGAACCGTACTTTCAGAGGATCCGGAGAGGTGTGCGGCGCAGTCCCGTCACATTCCCCAAAAGGGGTCTTCTTTTCTTTTTATGATGATGGTCTCTTCCAGGGCCGCCTTCTCATCTTCATTGATGTCAAGGTTCGCAAGCTCCTTGACCGCCGATTCGATCAGGTCCACATAGATAATATCCTCTTCGTTTATCTGCCTGCCAGCGGTCACCCCCTCTATCCCGACGGCGACCTCGTCGCCCTGTTTCGCTTCCTTGAGGGTGTCCTCTCCCGAGTGTATGCTCTTTATCCTTCCGGCGTCCCGCCCGTCCGCCCCTATGAGACGTTCGCCGATCCTTATCCTTCCGGCCAGCACTCTGACCCCGACGATCGCGGGCTTGTTCGCCCTGAAAATGCAGTTGGGCAGTATCCGGAATTTTGCCGGGAACGCGAACTCCGATCTTTTGTCGGTGTCGGTCTTCCTCTTTGTCTCTTCCAGCCATTCCTGGTACTCCTCGATGAGTTTGTACACGATCTGGTCGGTCAGGACCTTTATGTCCTGGTTCTCAATTTCCGCTTCCGCGTCCTTCGTGATCGAGACATTGAATCCGAGGACCACGTGGTTCGCTTTGTCCCCGTATGCGGCCTCCACCACATCCCTCCTCGTGATGTCGCCTATGCCGAACTTCCTTATGGGTATCTCGGCCGCCTTCGTTTCAAACGCGAGGGCCTCCAGCGAACCTATCGCGTCGGCTTTGATAGTTATGCCCTTCTCCGCCGTCTCTATCCTGATGGACGAATCTTCTTTCAGGTCCTTGATCGCCGGGTCGTTAGGCCCTTTGACCACCGCGAAAGGCGCGCCCGCTATGACTCCCTCCATACTCTGAGTGGCGATCTTCACGCCGGCGGCCGCATGCAGTTCCCTGACAGAGTCGAACCTGTCCCTCGGGTCCCTTATCTCATCCAGCGGCTTCGGCTTAAGTATGGCCTTCACTTTGGTCACGTGCGGCGCGCCGTTCGTTCCCAGAGCGACGGTATCTCCTTTTGAGATCGTGCCGGAATAGAGGATCACGTCCATCGTCTTCCCGAGTCCTTTTTCCTCTTTTATCTCCAGGATCGTTCCCTTGCCGGGGCCTTCCCCTTTTTCCAGCTGCTGCTCCAGGAAACGCTGGGCCAGACCTATCAGTACCAGCAGGAGGTCCGGTATGCCCTCGCCCTCCTTTGCGCTTATGGGAACGAGCGCCACCGTCTTTGTGAAATCGTCTATCCTGTCGTACCTGTCCGCGAATATGTTCTCTGCGGACAGCTGCGAGATGACATTGTACATCTTCTCATTGAGCATGTCGAGGGTGTGCTGCTGCTGCGCCCTCTCCGAGAGGATGAACGGCCTCCCGTCCTCCGGCATCCAACCCTGGATCGTGTCTATCTTGTTCAGCGCTATGACGAACGGCGTCTTGTACTGCCTCAGAATGCGGATCGATTCGACGGTCTGAGGTTTGATCCCTTCCCTGACGTCTATCACAAGGACGGCGAGGTCGGCGAGGGATCCTCCCCTGGCGCGCAGCGTCACAAACGAGTGGTGGCCGGGAGTATCAATGAAAAGCAGCCCCGGCACGTCGAACTTCTTCTTTCCGATCAGCTGGGCGCACACTTTGTATATGTGTTCGATGGGGACCTCTGTCGCCCCTATGTGCTGAGTAATGAGACCGGCCTCGCGCGCCTGCACCGAAGTGCCCCTGATCCTGTCGAGAAGTTTGGTCTTGCCATGGTCCACATGGCCGAGTACGCTGACCACCGGTTGCCTTATCGCCATCTGATCACGCTCACAAAAATGGTTGAAAGATGTTTACTCGTATATCCAGTCGTCTGCGGTCCTTCTGTAGGTCATCAGCTCTTCCGGCTTGAAGAAGATCGATATCTCCCTTGCGGCCGATTGCGGTGAGTCGGAGCCGTGTATCAGATTCATGCCGGTGACCATACCGAAATCGCCTCGTATTGTCCCAGGGGCGGATTCCTGAGGGTTCGTTTTCCCCATCATGTTCCTGCACACGGCAACGGCGTTCTCACCTTCCAGAACCATCGCGAGAACGGGGCCGGACGTGATATAGGATATCAGCGAGTCGTAGAACCCTTTTCCCTTGTGTTCGCCGTAATGGTTCTCGGCCGTCTCTTTTTTGATGACCATGAACTTCATCGCGACGATCTTCAGCCCTTTCTTCTCGAAGCGGGATAATATCTCGCCGCAGAGTCCTCTCTGAACGCCGTCAGGCTTGACCATGAGGTATGTTTGCTCAATGGTCATGTTATCATTCCTTCTTCTCTGCCGCTTTGAGACGGGCCGCCTTCTCGACCGCCGCCTTCTCGGTCCACTCTGTGGTCCTCGCCACTCTCTTGAGCTGGACCATATTCTTGTAACACTTGTTCGTGTCGAAATTGTATACTGTCCCGTCCTTCTTGACGTACATCTTCCCTGTCCCGGGTTCGATGTCGCTTCCGCAGAACGAGCACTTCCTTATCTCTACCATAAGATCACCTGCCCATTCCGAGCTTCCTTGCCTCTCTCGAGGTCTCTCTCAGCATGAGTATGTCGCCCATCCTTACGGGGCCCATGATGTTCCTGGTGATGATCCTTCCCTTATCGCGTCCGTCCAATACACGGACCTTGACCTGAGTGGCCTCACCAGTCATCCCTGTGCGGCCGATTATCTCCACAACCTCTGAGGGGATGCTGTCTGTGTCTACCATTCAGTTCACCTTCATTTCTTCAGCGATTTGAACGCCTGGATTATCTCATCGCAGATCGGCTTTCCCTTTCCCACATCGACGATCGCTATGGACGCGGTGGGCTTCTCGAGACCGATCGCGTTACCGAGCTCCGCCTTGCTGGGAACATACACATAGGCAACATTCCTTTCGTCGCATAGTGCGGGGATGTGCGCGAGTATCTCCGGGGGGCTGACGTCGGTCGCCATTATGACCAGGGCCGTGCTCCCGCGCTCAACTGCTTTTGTGACTTCATTCGTTCCTTTCTTTATCTTTCCGCTCTCCCTTACGATCTCGGCGAGAGAGTAAGCTTTGTCAGAAAGCTCCCTTGGCGTCTCAAACTTTACAAATACGGACATTTAGATACCTCTTTCCGGTGCAAGCACCGTCATCATTCATCGGCTCCTAAGAGCATCCGCGCTATCCTTTTATAGTATAAATATTAACCGTCTTTCTGCTTATTCTGAGGTGTGCGGATCCCATGCGGAAGTGTTCAGACATCTGATGAAACAGTCCCGCCGTCTGCGACAACGTATAGAATAAAAAAATTATGCATGTTTTTGGACCTAATGAACAGTGTCTCAGGCACATTTTCAGACCTTTGGAACAATATTGGCACGGTTCCCTTAAACAGGCGCGCCTTTACGGGCGCCGGCGGAATCCGGACATAAGATATCCCGCAAGATCTGATCCACAGCATAATACAGAACTGCTGCCTTCTCCGCGCCGCCGCCTGCCGGAGAGGTTTAGCAAAATCATTAATAGATGCCGTCCTATCTTTTTGCAACGCGGACACAGGGGAACGGCATGATCAACATCGGGGAATGGCTCTACGGATTTTTCGGAGAAAGCGGCGGACCTGCGCTGGTCCTCTGCATATTCCTCATATTCCTGGTGGACGCCGTGTTCTTCCCCACCATCCCGGAGTTCTTCTACGTCTCGGCATTCTTCTACGACCCGAGCCTGTCCTTCGGCCTCTGCCTGTTGGCCGTGGCCATTGCGGCGGAGACCCTGGGCCTTGTGATATTATACCTCATCGTCGGAAGGGTGAGAGTGCCGAAACGCATTGACACTGTGGTGAATAAGTACATAGGATTCCTGATACTCGGCGACGAGCGTCTGCTGCTGCTCAACCGCATAGCGCCGATGATACCTTTCAGCGGCGCTTTCGTCAGGATCGCTGGATGGGATATCAAAAAGTCCGTTTTTTACGTGTTCGTAGGCTGCGTGCTGAAATACGGCGCCATCCTTATGATGAGCAATTTCTTCCAAAGCTACTACAGCAGCGGGGATGCACAGACATTCACGCTGATATTCATAATAGCGGTGATCGCGGTGAGCTTCGTGCTTTCCGTGATCGTGAAGAAGAAAAAAGGAATGAGCCAGAAAAGCTGAGTGGTCAGCCTCTGCTCTTCGCTATCTTCCTCAGTTTCGGATGTATCTTGAGGGCCTCGATGAAATCCTTCTGGCTCCTGTTCTTGAGATAGAAGAAGGAATACACCGCAACGACCGTCCCGCCGAAGACATCGCAGAGCAGATCCCTTAACGTGTCCCAGGGGCTGTACTGCATGTTCGTTCCGAACAACTCATCCACAGCGAACTCGAATGACTCCCAGTAAGCGCCGAACGCGATCACCACGAGGACGATCAGCATAGGCATCCATTTCCTCGTTATCTTTATCATGGGATCTATCACGCTGACCGCCATCAGAGTGTAGAAAGCACAGAGGGAGACCGTTATCGACGATATGCTGTGGGTGACCGTGTCCCAGACCTGGACATCATCGTACCTCATCAGCAGCACGCCGTAAGCGTGGAGGAATATCGCAATCTCCGTCATAATGACCAGCGTGAGTGGGAGTTCGAGTATCTTCGCCCTGCGGAAGATCAGAGGGACAAGACACATGAACGCGCAGAAGAACCCTGTGTTGACCTCGTATGACGCGCGTTGTGCCTGCAGTATCGCGGCGGCGGTCATCGCTAAGAGGATGCCGGATGCTATCACGCAAACCAGATCGGACGCCGTCCTGCCGTTCATTCCTCCTCCCCTCCGTAATACCTGGTCAGATCTTTTGCGTCTACGCTCCTAAGATACCGATCTATCAGGAGCCCATACAGCAGAGAGAACACGACCGCCAGATTTATCGGCAGCATTATGTAGCGATTGGAATCCGTGTTGTCGAGAGCGCCGGGCCCTTCGAACTCGAAATTGTAAAGGGGATATCCCATATCACCCATCGCAAAGAAGAGGAAGAACAGATGCAGAACCGCAAAAGCGCAGGCGAAGGTTATTGAGAACGCGAACAGCCATCTTTTCGAAATGACCGCATCGGAGTTCGCATCCACCGACGCAAGCAGCATGTAAGCGCACGCCATGGATGCCAGAGGCTGTATGATCAGTGAAAGATAACGGTATACGTCTATTCCCGCAAGAACATTGGCCGCAAACAGTGCCAGATACAGCGAGAACGGCACCAGCGATAGGATAAGGAGCGACCTGTGGTATGTCCTGACCTTTCTTTTTGCCAGACTTGGGATGCACAAAACCAATATCCCGGCGGCGGAGATGATCACCCACATCCAATCATTAACTATGGCGGACACAACTAGGGAGGCCGCCATCAGCATCGCCGAAACGATGTAAAGCCGTACCGTGAAATTGCTGCCGGACCATGCGGAGTATACGATCTCCGTCATGCCCCAAACCTTGAAAGTTTGCCGTACACGGTGTTCAGCTTGCCTATGAATATGTAGACGTCGGTGAAATCATCAACCGGGCCGATCGTTCCGTGATGCGTACCGTTCAGCCCGCCGGTCAGGAACACGATCTCGTCCGCGTCGACATTGTAAGAAATGCCTGAAGCGATCACCTGCGCCGCCGTTACCCTCACATCCGCGATCAGACCTCCGCCGAACACGGCGATCATCCCTTTACCCTCTCCGCGGTCGGTGAGCGTCGTGCTGCCGTACCCATCCCCGTCGGAGAAGCCTATCGAGAGCGTATTTCCCCCGATACTGCGGTTCAGACCGTTCGTGACATCCCCGGCCCTGACGCCGGTGTTGACGTACAGCATCTCTCCTATCGTTCTGTCAGCTCCCCTCTCTTTTCCTATGGGGTCGCTGTCCGACGCCCTCACTGCTCCGTCCGTTCCGAAGAATAACACATCCGTTCCTTCCAGCTTTGTCTTCGTGCCATCCCCGTGGGATACGAAATGGCCTATCTTCCCATTGAGCCAGAATATGGATCCCATATTATCCAGCCAGGTGAATACCGGATCGGCCGCGTTCCCTGAATAAACGGTATCGGGGAACGCCCCCGTCAGCATCAGGATCCCTTTTCCGCTTCCGGATTCGGACATCAGATCGCTGAGTTCGGCAGCATCGACCTCGATTATATCGGAGAATCCGCGTATATCCAGCTCTCTTTTGAGCTGTCCGAGGAAGGTCCTCACGTCGGACATGGACTGCCCGCCGGAATAGCCGTCATCCATGAACACATACAGGACGGTCACCGACTCGAACCCTTTGTTGTCATATGCGAGGACCGAGTAGTCGGATGACGGCGCGGATACTGTGAACACTATCTCGCCGCCCGTTACCTCCGCATCGGCGCTGTAATGGTGAGGGTTCACCCAATAAGCGACCACCTGGCCTACCAGCACGAATGCTATTATGAAAACGGATAATCCCATCAGCCACTTGGCGTTCATAACGGCGCCCTCCCTTTCCGCTTATCCTGGAGCCATATCCAGAGAATGTACCATATGCCTGCCGCTTCGATGAATCCTGTCACAGATATGATCAGATAAAGCGCGGATGTGCCGAAGATGGGCTGCTGTATCCACTGCATAATGCCCAGCACCCATTCCAGATCAAGAAGGTTCGTATATGCCGCCAGCGATGTGAACAAAGAGAAATTGTTCATCACGAACGCGAAGATGGTCGCGCCCGCCGTCATTATCAGCCACGGCCAGAAATACCGTTTATCGTGTACAGCTACATAATACACAAGGAACGGGATTATTATCATTAGGTATTGCGGCGCCGGTATCCATATGAAGACCGCCGCTGTTGTTATCATAAGACAGTAGAAGAAGTTCTTATCCGCATCCTCCTGGCTGGACTTTGTAAGCCTGTATGCGAGATAGATTATGAAGGCGAATATCAGTGGCTGCAGGAGGAGTAATCCCAGATAACCCAGCGAGGCTGTGATCTCCTTTATCCCGTTCCCGGACACCCCCGCAGTTTCGGCGCGGCTCAGCATGAAGAACAGGGAATCCGTTAGCGAACCTTCCATTATCATGGGGATGTGGAGTATCACGGTCATGATTATCAGTCCCCCTGCCCCAAGCAGCATGTTCTTCCTGGTCGCCTCCTTATCCCCGCGGTTCTTAAGAATTATGTACGCTATCATAGCGAACACCACATAGAAGGGGAAGAACTTCGCGAATACGGCGATGGATAACATCGCGCCTCCCGTGAAGTATTTTCCTTTGTACACCAAAATCGCGGAAAGGAACAGAAACAGGACCGCGAAGGTATCGAACATCGCCTGGATCGATGACATGTATATCACGATGGGGCACAGGAACCACAGAGCGAAACCGTACGTCGCCTTCTTCTCGTCATTCGTCTTCTCTTTTATCAGATAATACACAAGTGCTCCGACGACGACGTCGCATAGAATAAAAGGAGTCTTCATGAACACATTGAACCCTATGGTCGTCACTTCCGGCGTGAAATAATACCACCACAGATCCTCCACTGGCAGCAGTGTCTCAAAGAATGAGACCATGGGATGAACATCGACCAAAAAGCTGCTGATCAGGGAGAACGAACCCAGCATATACCCCCAGACGGGAGAGTAATAATAGCCAGGCACCTCATAGAGGCCGAACCCAGCCTGCATGTGCTCCATGACCATGGCCCAGTGGGCAATGTCGTAAGTATATGTCAAAAGCGGCGCTAGGGCGAACCTGATAAGCAGCCCTACGATGAGAACGATCACGACCGGCCTTTTCAGTATTGCCAATACAGAGCTGAAAGCGCAGTTCCTCTCATTCCCGCCGCATGAGAATTCCATAGCGGCCTATACCCAATTGATACTTTATATTTTTCTTGTTCAGAGTTTGATGGGAAAGCGGCGGGCACAGCCACCCTCCCGCTGAACGCATGGGGCCTTTCGTTGATCTATGGAAATGAGCACATACTGCGAAACGCAATTAACTGTAATCTTCAATATGCCGTTTGATGAGGATCGTTGACGTTAACCCATTCTTCTATCCCCTCAGAGGCGGAATAGAGCACAGGATGCATGATACCAGCAGACTGCTGGTCGAAAGGGGGCACGAGGTGACGGTCGTCACCGGAAGGCTCCCTGGCACGGAGGAAGAAGAGACCGCCCCCGAAGGATACCGCATCGTACGTCTGGATTCGAAGTTCATCAACATATACAACCCGCCTTTCATCTCATCCAAGGATGTCCTTGAGAATATAGCCGGCATCGACCCAGACATAGTGAACTTCAACTACAGATGGGCTCCCAGCTACAGCAGGGACCTCAAAAAATACGACGGAAGGAAGGTCTTCACATACCACAACATGTGGGGAGAGGGCGTCGGCTTCCAGAGAAAGCTGTCCGAGATCAACGACGGCCGTTTCAGAAACTGCCTGGAGACATTCGATCACATCATCGCCGTCAGCGATTACGTGAGGAACGACCTCATCAGAAGAGGATACTCTCAGAGATATGTTACGACGATTCCCACCGGCCTCTCGAAATTTCCGGAAGCCGGTAAAGGGGACGGTGATTTCATATTATCCTTAGGCAGACTGGTCAGGACCAAAGGCCTCGACTATCTCATGGAAGCAATGAAGGACGTTGACTTCAAACTGATCATCTGCGGAAAGGGACCGGACCAGAAGCGACTGGCGAAGCTGATCGTCAAGTTCGGACTGGAAGACAAGGTGGAGATGAAGGGCTGGGTCGAGGAAGACGAAAAAGAGAGGCTGATGGGTTCCTGCAGATTCTTTGTAATGCCGTCGCTGTTCGAATCGCTGGGTCTTGCCGCGATAGAGCAGATGGCATACGGCAGACCTATTGTTCACACCGACGTCAACGGCCTTCCGGACACGATCGGCGACGGGGGGATATCCGTCCCTCCGAAGGACCCCGGCGCACTGTCGAAAGCGATGAACGCCCTTATCGGCGACCGCGACCGTACCGAGGAACTCGGGAGGAATGCGGCCGGGCAGGCGCGGACTTACAAGTGGGACGGATTGATACCGAAGATAGAATCCGTATATGAGAGAGTGATGTCCGGAGAGTATTCCGCAAAGGACGCGCACGACTAATGGCTTTCAAGAGACCATGCTTCCATTAAACATCCACACCACCTTATCAAAGATGGGGCTTTTTTATTCAGGCAAACCCCTCGATGGGGTGAAATGAGTCGGCATGAGAGACAATTTTGCTCAAGCATCGGTTCCCAACCTGGCCTCCTGAAGCTGGCTTCAAAATAACTACTATATAGTAAATATTCGATTAATTAAGATAGTAATATGGATCCGGAGTATTTACAATTCGTAGCCATTATTTCGTTTATCATTACCGCTATTGCAGCTTCGGCCGCAGTTTATTTTTACAAAAAAAGTAGCAGTAAACAAGATGAAACGCTACGTCATCTTCATCTGGTCCACTATGAACTTGGATACGGAAACAGAATGGGAACCGATACCTTCAGCGAGTTTCAACTTGAATCCAAGCAAAAAACCCGTTTAAAGAATCGTGTACAAAAGTTTAAAATTGACAGATATCTTAAAAAAAGGAGATATTCCTTGGTTTTAAAGTATTTTATGAAAAAGCTGGATGAATTCTGCAAAGTGGATGTGTGCAGCATATATGTGGCAGAGGCGTATGATGGGATTGCGATCGCATATGGGAAAATGATCATGTTAAGTCATGCTATCGAGTATTATAGCAAATCGCTGGAAATAAGACAAAAAAAATTTGGCAGTTATCATCCAAGTGTTGCGGCGACGTACAACAACATGGCGGTGCTGTATGCAGATATGGCGGAATATGAACTCGCAAAAGAATTCCACACGTATGCAAAGATCATAAGGGAGAAAATATTAGGAACTGGTCATGCCGATACGGCCAAGACCTACAACGATCTGGGAACATTATGTATGTTAATGGGAGACTACTCTGGTTCTGTTGAGCACCATAAAAAAGCGTTGGAAGTTTATGAGAAAGTATTTGGTAGCAATCATATCACAGTAGCAATTACGTATGACAATATTGCAAACATATACTGTCGACTTGGAAAATATAACAAGGCACTGGAACGCTATGATGAAGCTCTAAAAATAAAAAAGAGGGCACATGGCCGTAATCACTTAAATAATGCAGTTACATATAACGGCATTGCGGAAACTTTTGGGCATCAAGGAAAGTATGAAGAAGCACTGGAATACCAGGAGTTGGCATTGAAGATAAGGGAGAAAGTCCTTGGGCCGAATCACCCCGACACAGCCGCATCATATGATGAATTAGGACATGCTTACTTTATCAAGGGAAATTATGATGAAGCACTGGAATACCAGGAGTTGGCATTGAAGATAAGGGAGAAAGTCCTTGGGCCGAATCACCCCGACACAGCCGCATCATATGATGAATTAGGAAAGATTTACTATGTCAAAGGAAAGTGCGATGAAGCACTGGAATACCAGGAGTTGGCATTGAAGATAAGGGAGAAAGTCCTCGGACCAGACCATCCCATCACCGCAGCATCATACAACAACATAGCAGTCGTCTACGAAAACATAGGAAAGTGTGACAAGGCGCAGGAATATTATGAATTGGCCCTTGAAATAGCAGAGAAAGTCCTTGGGCCGGATCACCCCGACACCGCTAGAACATACAACAACATAGCAGGCGTCTACGATGAAAGGGAAGATTACGATGCGGCATTTAATTACTACTTTAAGGCGCTGGGAATAAAGGAGAAAGTCCTTGGGCCAAATCACCCCGATGTCGCTGCATCATACAACAACATAGGCAAAGCATACTCTGATAAAGGAGACTACGACAAGGCGCTTGAATACCACCTCAAAGCACTGGATATACGAGAGAAAGTCCTCGGGCCGGATCACCCCGATATCGCTAGAACATACTACAACATAGGCTGTACGTACTCTGATAAAGGAGACCACGACAAGGCGCGGGAATACTATGAATTGGCATTAAAAATAAGAGAGAAAGTCCTCGGGCCGGATCACCCCAACACCGCTAGAATATACAACAACATAGGCTGTACATACTCTGGCAAAGGAGACCACGACAAGGCACTGGAATACTATGAATTGGCATTAAAAATAAGAGAGAAAGTCCTCGGGCCGGATCACCCCGACACCGCTAGAACATACAACAACATAGGCTATACGTACTCTGATAAAGGAGACCACGACAAGGCACTGGAATACTATGAGTTGGCCTCAAAAATAAAAGCCTGATCGGCACATGATCATATAATCACACATCCTGACCTCAATTGTTGATTCTGTTTACAAGGTTTTCGGCACAGATCCCCTTCCTTGTATTGCCGATGACCATCAGCGTGCTGAACGCTATGGTGGTCTGCTCGCAATCCTCATTCATGAAACCCTTCTTTACTTTTCCTAAAGGAAGCGGCTGAGACAAAAGATATTATAATGCAGCGCTTATGCGACCTGGGAACACATGGGCCTCACCGCAGACCTTTTTGGAAAACACAGGGAAGGATTGCTCTATCTTATCTGCGGAGCCGGCACTGTGTTTGTAAGCTGGGGAACATATGCCCTTTTTGTCTGGCTCGGCATTGATATCAACATCAGCAACGTCCTCTCGTGGGTCTGCGGCGTGTCCTTCGCCTTCGTTCTGAACAAATGGGTCGTCTTCCTGAGCCGTTCCGTCGAAAGATCTGTGCTCGCTAAAGAGATCAGTTCCTTCTTCTTCCTGCGGATAGTGACGGGGGTGGTCGCGATTGTGGCGTTCCCGATACTGTACAACCTTGGTATGAACCAGTCGCTCTTCGATATCGACGGCCTGGTCGCGAAGATCACCGTCAGCATGATAGAGATCCTTCTGAATTATTTCGCAAGCAAGTTCGTGGTGTTCAGAAAAAATAAAGAAAATGCCTGAAAGGCATTGTTTTATATTGTCTTAGCTTCAGTCGACGTATTCCAGCCATCTGTCGTACGCCGGGTCCTTTCCGGTGACGATCTCCAGGAACTTTCCCTGCAGCTTCTTTGATATCTCGCCGATCTTCCCGGAACCGACGGCCCTTCCGTCGATGATGGTGACCGGCGAGAACTCTGCGGCCGTCCCTGTCATCCAGACCTCATCCGCGGTCACGACCTGCGTCCTTGTCAGCTGCGTTTCGGTGACGTCATAGCCCATGTCCCGTGCGATCTCGATAACGGAATTCCTGGTTATGCCGTCCAGTATGCACTCTGACACCAGAGGTGTGTATATCTTCCCCTTCTTGCAGATGAAGATGTTCTCTCCCGTGCACTCGGCGACATGCCCCGTTGAGTTGAGCATGATCGCTTCGGTGGCGCCCTGGCGGACCGCTTCCATTTTCGCCATACAGGACGTTACGTACGTTCCGTTGACCTTCGCACCGGCCGGCCCGCACAGGTTATCGGGCCTGTGCCAGGATGACGTTATCACTTTCGCACCTTCGGCGGACGCGCTCCCTAGATACGCTCCCATGAACATGCACGATATGACCAGGCTTGCCGGGACGCCGATCGGATTAAGACCGACCCTTTCGCCGTTCAGGAATACGCAGGGTTTGATGTAATCGACCTTCTTGTTCGCTCTTATGGCCGTTTTTATCGCGCCGATCACCTCTTCGACTGTGTACGCCCTGTCTCCGAACACGGGATCTATTCCCATGACCTTGCAGCCGTCGAAGAGCCTTACAACGTGCTCCCTCAGTCTGAAGACCGCCGGCCCCTTCGGAGTCTGGTATACCCTTATACCTTCGAACACACCCGTACCGTAGTTCATGGCGTGTGACATCACATGGACCTTCGCGTCCTCCCAGTTGATCAGCTTACCATCTAACCATATCTTTTCCCCTTTTTCCATATCAGTCCCTCCCGGGCGTAGTTCAGAGCGCATTTAGGGCCATCACATATTTTTCGGATCGGCTGCGCTCTATTATCTCCTCGACCTGAGCCGCTCCTCCGACCAGACCGACGTTTCCGCTGGATGTAGATATCAAAGCATAGGCTGACTGACCTTCATAGGGTATCATCTCTGCATCGTAAACATCCTGTAATTTCTGAAGCCTTCCCATCGCGGTCTCCGCGGCCTCTTTGTCGATCACAGAGAGTACCATTCTTGACCTTTTGGGGATCTCGCATTTCCCTACTACGATAGTCTCAACGTTTATCTTGTTGCGGGTGAACTCACCCATCACTCTCTGCATAACGCCGAACTCATTCTTGACGATCAAGGATATTACGTGCATTGTTATCACACTCGGACGCAGATTATTCTGCGTATATATGAAATAGTGGTTTCTGGATAACATAAATTATGGCCGGGGGAAAAACTTTCACGGTAATATTGCCCACATACAACGAGGAGGAGAACATCGAAAAGATGGTCGTGTCGCTCCGGGACATGTATCCTGATTTCCATATTCTGATAATGGACGACGGCTCCACAGACCGGACGAAAGAGATCGTTGATGCCCTGAACTTTGAGAACGTGAGGTTTGTCGTGAGGGATTCGGATGTCCGCGGTGTGACCGCCAGCGTCTGCGACGGTATCCTGATCGCCGGAACGGACCTCTTCATGTGTATGGATTCCGATTTCCAGCACCCCCTCGAAGCGGCCGGCAGGCTGTACGACGAAATGAATAAGGATTACGATCTGGTGGTGGGCGTCAGGGTCAACAGGAGAGCGCTCGGCTTCAAGCGGAGCATGGGATCCTGGATGTTCCATGTCCTCGCCCTGTCCGTGCTGTTCGTCCACGGAAAAGGTAAGACGAAGGATATCGCCAGCGGCCTCTTCGGCGGCGACGTGGGATTGTTCTCAAAGGTCATAGAGGAGCAGGGCGACAAGTTTGAGATGAGAGGGTTCAAGCTGCTCTTCGACTTCCTGCGGAACGGTCCGTCTGACGTAAAAGTGGGAGAGATAACCTATGAGTTCGGAAAGAGGACCGGCGGAAAGTCCAAAGTGAATCCGAAGATAGTTTACCTTTCATTCCACCAGTGCGGCATTGTCGGAAGGTTCTTCGCCAGAATCTATAAGGCAATGTTCAGCTGAAGTTGTTCACTATTTCGTCGACAATATCCGTGAACCGCCTTTTCTCGGTGACCAGGTACGTCCTCAGCCCGAGCCTTTTCCCGAATTCGATGTCCCTCTCCTCGCTGTCGCCTATCATGAACGATGTTTTCGGGTTGATGTTGTGCCTGACGATCGCCTCGACCCCCATGCCGGTCTCGGGCTTCCTGCAATTGCAGAGGTCGTCCGGATGGTGGGGGCAGTAGAACACGTCCTCTATGCGACCGCCTCCCGCCTCGATCTCCCTGATCATCTTATCGTGGATTGCTTCCAGCGTATCCTCGTCGAGTTTGCCTCTGGCGACCCCCGACTGGTTGGTCACCACGATCACGATGTATCCGGCCTCGTTGAGTTTCGATATCGCTTTCGGGACTCCCGGCAGCAGGTGGAACTTGTTCGGATCGTCGCAGTAAGGAACATCCTTGGCAAGGGTGTCGTCCCTGTCCACCAGGACCGCCTTCCTGCCGTACACCTCCCTCTCAACGATCCCGCATATAGTGTGGCACGCCACGAAGTAGCCCTCCTGTATCCTGGGCGTCTCTTTCGTGGGTATGATCACGCCTACGTCGGTCATGTCCTTGAGCACTCCTCCCTCGCCGGAGAATGAGACCGTGTCAGCGCCGATCCTTTTCGCGGCTTCGATGGCAAGTATCACGTTCCTCGAATTGCCGGACGTGCTTAATCCTACTACTACATCCCCCTTTCTGCATATGGCCTCTATCTGCCTCTGGAAAACAAGGTCGTAAGAGTAGTCGTTGCCGATGGCCGTGACCGGAGCGATGTTGGATAACGATACCCCCGCCATCGCGGGCCTGTCGAACATATATTTGCCGGAGAATTCGGCGGCTATGTGCTGCGCGTCGGCAGACGACCCGCCGTTGCCCATGAATATCACCTGACCGCCGTTCTTCACCGATCTTATGATCAGGTCCGCGACCTCCCTGATCTGCTGTGTGTCAATTCCCAAAATCGCTCTGGCGCTTCTTCTCAGCTCTGCTTCTATAAAGTCACTCATTTCTGTTTCTCCAGGAGGTCACTCCTTTGGGGTCGAACATGAAATCCGTCACTTTCACGCCGTGCTTCTGGAGTTCCTGCGCCACATCCGCGCTCTTATCGTACTCGCAGATGAAATACATGAACCCCCCTCCTCCGGCCCCGGATACCTTTCCTCCGATGGCCCCATTGTCTATGGCAATGTCGTACAGATTATTTATCGTTTTATTGGATATCTTCTCGGAGAACTGCTTCTTGTACCCCCAGGACTCATGTAGAAGACCGCCGGCCTTTTCTATGTCTCCCTCGGTCAGAGCCTTTCCGATCTCCCTCGCAAGCCTCTTGGATTCGTCCAGCGCCTTTTCGTTCTCCCCTCTGTTGAAGGAATCTATCTGTGAGGAGATTATTTCGGCGGATTCCCTTGACATCCCCGTATAGCAGAGGAGCGACCTGTACTGCAGCTCGTTCGCTACGTCGTCGTCGATGTCCAGCTTCCTCACTTTAACGCCGTCCGCGTCGATATCCATGAGATTGAACCCCCCGTATGCCGCCGCATACTGGTCCTGCTTCCCTCCTTTCAGGCCGATGTCCTCCCTTTCCAGCCGATATGCCAGATCTGCGGTCTCGCCGGGACCCATATCGGTCCCGAGCCATTTCGATACGGCCGAGATCATGGCCACCATCATTGTTGACGATCCGCCGAGTCCGGATCCCGCCGGCGCGTCCGACTGTATCAGGATGTCGAAACCGCCCCTGACCTCAAAATAGTTGGTGACGGCTTTGATGAGATCGTTGTTCCCGTCCAGCTTGAGAGGCCCGCCGTCCAGCGGCGCTTCGTATATCCCGTAATACGACGAACGGACGCGCATGGTGCAGTCGCATCTGGGAGTTATTGTGCAGTATGCGTACTTGTTTATGGTCGTATTCAGGACGCATCCTCCTTTTTGCGATGCGTACGGGTCCACATCGGTCCCGCCGCCGGCGATCCCTATCCTCAAAGGGGCTCTTGCTCTGTAATATTCGGTCATTGTCACACCGTCCCATCCTCTATCTTTCTGCCGGCCTCTATGGTCAGGCCATCCTCGATGACGGAGCTTATTATCTCCGCCCCGGGACAGATCCTGCAGTTGGCGCCTATTATGCTGTTCTCGATCCTGGCGGAGCTTATTCTGCATCCTCTCATTACTACTGTGTTTATGAGCTTGCTGTCGGTTACTTCCGCATCTTCCATGATGACGGCGGCGGACGCTTCCGAACCGGTGATGCTCGCATCTTTGCCCAAATAGAACGGCTTCCTTACGGCGGTGGATTCCACTCTGCTTCCTCCCCAACTCATCTGATCGTATAGCTTGGATGCCATGTTAAGATTTGCGCCCAGAAGATCGGCGGGACGGCCCACGTCCCTCCACATACCCTTGAGGAAGAATCCCTGTATCCTTTTCTGCTCGTTCATCAGTATAGGCAGAAGGTTCTTGGAAAAATCGAAGAATGTGTTTTCAGGAATACGGGAAAGCGCCGTTCTGTTGATCACATAAACTCCAGCGTTCGCAAGGTTTGATGACACGTACTCCAGTTTCTCCGGTTTCTCAACGAAACTGATTATCCTGTCCTCTTCGTCAAGATCGGCGATCCCGTATTGGGTGACGTCTTCCACCGCCGTCAGCGCTATGGTCGCCTCTGCGTTGCGTGAGAAGTGCGTGCGTATCTGCTCTTCCAGCGATATATCCGCAAAGACGTCGCCGTTTGCCGCTACGAAAACATCATCCAGCCTGTGCTCCACATTCTTCATCGCCCCGCCTGTCCCGAGCGGAGCATCTTCATATGAAAAATCGATCGAAATCCCTATGTCGGAGCCGTCGCCGATGGCCTCCGCAAGCTGCGAGGACCTGTATCCGCAGGCCAGGATCACCTCTTCTATCCCGGAACCGGCCATTGATTCTATCAGATATTTGAGACATGGTTTATCCAATACCGGGAGAATAGGCTTTGGACGGTATTTCGTAAGCGGCATGAGCCTGGTGCCCTGCCCCCCCACCATTATGACTGCCTGTCTGACCTCCGCCATTCGTAATCCCTTGTTGTCTGTGTATTTCCCCTTATATAATAAATCTCACGGTACGACCTTCGCTATATTGGACCCCGCCTTAACGCCGAACTCGGACGCGACCGGGGCGCATTTGGCTTTCAGGAGATATGCCACCGGCGTTCCGATGTCCTCTTCGCCCAAAGACTCGAAGTTCGCCATGCCTTTCGCTATTATCAACCCCGCCGTCTCCATCTCCTCTTTGAGTTCGTTGCTAATGTTCCTCATGTCCACCCCTATCGCAAAGCCGCCTGTAGTAAGGATGCGGTCCAAATGTTCGTCCAACCCTGTCCGCAGTGCGTCCTCCATGGTGACATCGTTGAGTATCGGTTCTCCTCTGACCACTCCCACGACCCTGTTCCCCATGCTCCGTATCTGCTCTATCAGCGGCACGTCGAGTATGGATTCCCCGCAGTTGTCAAAGAAATAGACCACCGAACACCCTGACCTCAGGATGTCCGTCATCCTTTCCGTATCGTCTATCGCCAATTCCATCTCAAGCAGGGATTCGAACACACCGTCGAACTCCTCGGGGCTGTCTATCGCCAGGCCGGCCCCGAAGTCCATGATGTTGCCTAATATGGCGATCTTAACCGCCGCCCTGAACTTATCGTCGGAGGCGCCGATGAACTCTCTTACTCTCTCCGCATACCGGGCGGCGGTCTCGTCCGCCCGCAGTTTGAGGTCGTGATAAGGGTCCCTGACCCCCAAAGCATCATAGGAACTCCGGTGAACATGCGTCGCCATCCTTGCCGAGTTTGGCTCTTCGGAGATCACTCTGGCACATGTTCTCAATGCGGCCCGCATCGATTCCGACTCCTTTCCGTTGTCGGGAAGTCTGGACTGAAAAAGCACCCTTCCCAGCAGACACGGGATGCATTCCGGCGCGTGTTTCATGATTCTATCAAGTACGATATAGAAGATAACTGTTTGGTTGTCTGCAGCCATGCGGTCATTTTAGCTTTAGATGCGGCCGGCAATGCGCTGACGATAAATATTAACAGCCCCATGGATAACTGCCAAAGGCGGAAAATAAATGATAGTCACAAGGACCCCCCTCAGGATCAGTTTCTGCGGAGGTGGGAGCGACCTGCCTTCTTATTATGAAAGATACGGAGGACATGCCGTCAGCACCACGATCGATAAATATGTGTACCTTACGCTGGAGCGGTCGTTCCACGCTGACGTCACCTCCCTCAAATATTCAACAGTGGAGAAGGTACAGGACCTTGACGAGATCGAGCATCCGATCTTCAGAGAATGCCTGAAGATGCATGATGTGCACGGAGTGGAAATAAACAGCACGGCCGACATACCCAGCGGAACAGGGATGGGTTCCTCCAGCTCATTCACTGTGGGTCTGGTCAACCTGCTTAGAGCGTATCAGGGCAAAGCGTCCGATAAAGAGCTGCTTGCGAAGAAGGCCTGCGAGATGGAGATGGAGGTCCTGAAAGAACCTATAGGCAAACAGGACCAGTATGCGGCTGCCTACGGCGGTTTGAACTACTATCGGTTCCAAAAAGACGGAAGCGTAGAAGTGGAACATCTGGCTCTTTCAAAATATGTCACGGATACCCTGGGCAGGAGGCTCGTTCTGTTCTACATTGGAGGACAGAGAAATTCGTCCGACATACTGAAAAAGCAGAATCGGAGCAGCAAAAAGCGGGATGCCGACCAGAGTAAGATCTGTTCGCTCGCCGTCAGATTGAAGGACGATCTCCTCTCCGGGAACGCCGATTCTCTCGGGAAGATCCTTGACGAGAGCTGGAAACTCAAGAGGGGGCTGACATCGGGCATATCGAACGACGAGATCGATGATATCTATGCTCTCGGCATGGACAACGGCGCCGTCGGAGGAAAACTTCTCGGCGCGGGAGGAGCGGGGTTCATGCTCTTCTATGCCCATGAAGAAGACCAGGCGGGCCTGAAGACGGCCCTCAGAGGATGCAGAGAGATACCTTTCAAAATGGAGAACGAAGGTTCCAAGATCGTTTTCAACGACCAAAGCTGATATCCAGATCCTCCAAGGTCTTCTTTACCGCCCCGGACGAATCATAATTGTATCTCCAGCCTATTCTTTTGGCCTTCTCTACATCATAATCGAAAGACGGTACGTCCCCTTTCCATCCTCGGTCCCCTCCTGTGTGCTCGTATGCCACATCGGTCAGGCCCAGCTTTTCGCACACCATGTCAGCGATCTCGTTTACTGTGGTGAACGACTCCGTGGATATGTTGTACACTTCGTGACCGCTTTCCATTGCGGAGGAGAAATCGGCGATGGCTTCTGTAAGATCCTTGACATACACATACTGTTTGGACTGCCTGCCGTCGCCCAGGATCTCAAGTCTTTTAGGGTCTGTCCTCAATTTTTCAATAAAGTCGAAGATCACTCCATGCGTGAGCCTAGGTCCTACTACATTCGGGAACCTGAACACCAGCGAACCCATGCCGTTCATGTATGAATACGATGAGATCGCTGCCTCCGAGGCCAGCTTGTATGCGCCATAGTAGGATATCGGTGCCAGGCATCCGGTATCTTCTCTCAGCTTGACGCCTCTTAGGTCGCCGTACACGGCTGAGGTGGAGGCGAAGAAGAACTTCTTTACCTCATTCGTTCTGGCCGCTTCCAGCATAGACACGGTAGTCAGGAACGTATCTTTCAGGTCTATGCCCGGATCTTTCTGCCCTTTCCTGATGTCCGAATTGGCGGCAAGATGGAATATCATGTCCGAGCTTTCCGTTAGTCTCTCAACGGACCTCTGATCCTTCAGATCGTTCGCGGCATAGGAGAACCTATCATCTCCTGCCAGATGGCCTATGTTGGATGCCTGTTCCGGCCGGATCCTGTCTATTGCCAGAACCTCCCATCCTCTCCTCAGCAGGGAGTCCGCAAGATGGCTTCCGATAAATCCTGCGCCACCGGAAATAACCGCTTTACCCTTGGCCATTGCCTGTCACAGATGATTCTGGATATAAATAATGCACAGGTCTGCTGTTTCGAGGCGGTCGGTCAGCACATCTTAACCCCATATCTATCCGCGACCGCCCTTGCGATGAGGTGCAGCATTATCATATGTGCGTCCTCCGCTTTCTGCATGTCCTCAAGGGGGAAGTGTATGTTGACATCCGCGATCTTGTAGAGCTCTCCGCCTTTGAACCCCGTGAGAGCGATGACCTTGTTGCCGAGGCTCTTCGCGTACTCCGCCGCCAGGATTATGTTCTTTGAATTGCCGCTGCCCGATATGGCTATAAGTATGTCCCCTTTTTTCATCCTTCCCTCAAGCTGGAAGACGAACACGTGCTCGTAACCGTAGTCATTGGCTATGGCGGTGATCGTGGGTATGCTGTCGCTAAGACATGTCATCTCGAACTTCTCTTTCGTGTTGGCTGAAATGCCTTTATTGAAATCGCATACGATATGCGAGGCCGTTGCGGAACTTCCGCCGTTCCCGGCCGTGAATATCCTCGATCCTCTCTTATGAGCCTCGATAAGGAGTTCTATCACAGCGTCCACCGCGGAAAGGTCTATCTTCTCGAGCGACGACGTCAGTTCGCTCAGGTATCCCTTCACATAGGGTATGTTGCCGGCATGTTCTTTCATCGGTCGCGGTTAGCACCTGTACAGATAAATCTTTTCCCAACCTAGCCCTGTTTGATCGTCCACTGAAAAGCATATGCGGCGGTTTTGAACGCGATTCGGCCGTGACGCTCTGAACGCGGGTTTGGCATGGAACCCAAGAGGATCTTTCTTAAAAAAGAATCAGACATTTCTTTTATATATGGGGAACACATCGCCGAAAGTATGGTAAAGGACAAGATATGTTCCTCATGCGGAAAGAGGCTTATCGGTCATGGAAACACCACTTTCAAATGCCCAAAGTGCGGAATTTCCGATATCGGAAGGTGTGACCGGTGCCGCGATCAGAGCGTATTGTACGAATGCAAAAAATGCGGTTTCGCGGGACCCTGAGGGATAACGATGGGACAGATAGTGGCCGTGTATGACCTTATGCCTGAGAGCACGGAAGTTGACCTTGAGTCAATAATCGGCACCATCGCCGGCGTAGTTCCGAAAGGCGTCCAGGTGCTGGAATCAAAGATAATGCCTGTGGCCTTCGGCCTCATGAAGATCAACGTGGGCTTCTCAATAGACGACACGGATGAATCTGTCGGCGGGGACCTCGAGAAGGCGTTGTCCTCTATCTCCGGTATAGAGAACATCGAGTGCGTATCTAGCACTCTCCTCTGAGAGAGTGTCATTTTCTTATTTCTGAGCCGGCGTAATGCCGGCTCCCCCATTATACAAAAATGGCTCTATGAGGCGGGATGCTGTCGTTTCCTGACGGCGGACCCATGTAAAACTGGTAATGGGATCAGTTAAAAGAGGATCGTGTTTACCAACTGTATCAGGGGCTGATGAGAAAGAACAGCGGAATTATTCCTTCATAGTGTGTTCTCAGCCTGTATACTTTTACCGTTCCTTCAAAAGCATCGTCTTCCGCAGGTATGATCTCATACACCAGCCTATGTTCTATGTTTATGCGGCGGGAGAACATTCCTTTCATCTCTCCTGTTAAACTCTTATATTTCGGAGGGGTTTGAAAAGGGTCGTTCTCCAAAATCTCCACCAATTCTTTTATCTTTTTCCCATAGCCCTGCTTCGTCAATTCCTTTAGGTCTTCTTCGGCCTTACGTGTGAAGATCACCTCATAGGTCACTGCTTTTCACCCTTATCATTTTCGATCTTGGTGTTTCGCGTCCCTTTTTGACATCTTCCAGTAGCCCGGGGACCCCTAGAAGGTACAGTGTTTCCATGATCCCTTCCCATTCCTCTTCGGAGATCATTACAACGGTACCCCTCTTCGATGTTATTCTTACCGGCTCATCGATCGCGCTTTCGATCAGATTATACAAGTTGGCTCTTGCTTCCGAAGCGTTTACCGTGGTCATAACATAAAGATACGTTTGTCATATATAATCGTACGTTTTTTAGTACGATTTTGATCCTTCATCCGCCTTAGAAGCGGGAGAGAATAAAAGACCACGCGGCGGAACGCCGCCGCGCGGGTATGAAAAATGGAAAAAAGAAGGTTTCCCTTCTGTTTACTTAAATGCCGGGAGCGGGTCCGCTATATATCCGCTCTTCATCATCTGGTCGGTCACCGCTCTGGACCTCCTTATTATGAAGTCCGCTCTGTCGAAGAGTTCCTGACGGCTGAGCTTCAGGCGGGCGATGCCCTGTTCCTGCGCTTTGAGACCGACCGCCACCGCTTCTCTCGGGAACGGATCGATCTCGCTCATCGTCGGGATAATGTATTCTTCGTGGATGCCTTTCTCCTCCGCGCATTTCGCAAGCTCTTCCGCCGCGGCTATGCACATCTCGTCGGTGATCGTCTTCGCCCTTACGTCAAGCACGCCGCGGAATATCGCGGGGAATCCCATGGAGTTGTTAACCTGATTCGGGAAGTCCGAACGTCCTGTCGCGAATATCTTGACGCCGTGCTCTTTAGCCTCCCAGGGCCACATCTCCGGGATCGGGTTCGCGGTAGCGAACACGACCGGGTTGTCCGCCATGTTCTTGCAGTATTCCGCAGGAATCGTTCCGGGGCCAGGCTTGGACGCCGCTATGAGTATGTCTGCGCCCTCCATCGCTTCCTTTATGCCGCCGGTCTTTCCCGCGCCGTTGGTCTTCTTACATATCTCCCATTTTTGTCTGAACTCACCCTGCACTTCCTCTCTGCTGAGGTTCAATATTCCTTTCGAATCGCACATGCAGAGTTTCTTCGGGTCGAACCCCGTCGCGAGCAGGAGTCTCGCTATCGCGATGCATGCCGCACCGGCGCCGACGACGGCCAGATTCGCATCGGAGAATTTCTTTCCGACAAGTTTCATAGCGTTGATGGCGGCCGCGACGGTGACGCACGCCGTCCCCTGTTGGTCATCGTGCCAGACCGGTACCTTGCAGTCTCTTCTGAGCTCATCCAGGATGTCAAAGCATTTCGGATTTGAGATGTCCTCAAGGTTTATACCTCCGAATGACGGCGCAATCAGCCTTACCGTCTCGATTATCTTCTCGGGATTTTTAGTGTCGAGGCATATCGGAACGCTGTCTACGCCGCCGAGGTACTTGAACAGCATGGATTTCCCCTCCATGACCGGCATCGCGGCCTCCGGCCCGATGTCTCCCAGACCCAGCACGCGGGTGCCGTCCGATACCACTGCTACCGTATTCCATTTGCAGGTATGTTCGTATACCATCTCCGGGTTTTTCTGGATATCCCTGCATGGTTCTGCGACGCCCGGCGAATACCAGATGGCAAAGTCATTGAATGACCTTACGCATGCTTTGGGCGTTATCTCTATTTTGCCACCATAGTACTTGTGGAGTATCATTGCGTCCTGTCCGGGTTTCTTCGCCCTTTCCAGACGCTCCTCAATCGTCAACTCTTTCTCGTTTCCCATGTATTATCCTCCTTGTTTTTACGAATTTCGTAATATCCCTTCGAATTACAAACACCATGATTACGCTTATAATATTTAACTGTGTTCGACATTCCGCATATATTTGCGGCCAGACTTCGACAATTGGTGCTGTTCCTGAAAACGCCGGGTCTGGCTAATTATCCGCAGGACCCAGACGTAAAGCCTGAAACGGCCGAGTGCACCCGGCGTTCCCGCCGGGGTGCCGCGGTCCGTATTTATATCTAATTCACACTTTCAAAACTCATAAATGACTAAGGATATCAGAGTGGTCTTGATCGACGGATACATCGACGACCCTGCCGCATTGGGCGTTCCGCCTTACATCTCCCCCATGATAAGGGCAATAGCCGGAGCATCGATCGACGCCGGGGCGGATGTCGAATACATTTCCGCGGACATGCTGAGGAGAGGTAAGAAGCTGCCTGACGCCGACGTCAGCGTGGTCCTTTCCGGAAATACCGTACCCGGGAAGTATCTGAGGTCCATGCCTTTGTCCGTAAAAGAACTGGAGGGGCTGGTCCCGAAACTCAAAGGATGGAAGCTCATAGGCGGTTCAGCCGCTTTCTCTTCCGTTGCCGACAAGTTCGATTTTTCGATGAGGAACGATCCGGCGGCGTCGCTTTATGACGGTATGACCGGAAAGGAGGTCGGCGAGCGGTACCGCACCCTTGACGAATGGAACAGATGGATGCTCTTTGGCGCGGAGATAGTGACCCAGCATCAGGATTTCCCGCATCCTCTGATCGCCGAGATGGAAACATACAGAGGATGTCACAGATACAGGAGCGGGGGCTGCTCCTACTGTATAGAGCCTCTAAAGGGAAAGCCCCTGATGCGTTCCCCCAAAGACGTTATAGCCGAGGCGGAGAAGCTCGTTTCTTTGGGGATAAGGAACATCAGGATCGGAGGGCAGACCTGCATCATATCCTATGGAACGGAGGATGATTCCGACCCTCCGAGACCGAACCCCGACGCGGTAAAGGAATTGTTCACGGGCCTGAAGGCCCTTGATCTTAACGTACTGCATGTGGACAACGCGAACCCTGCCGTCATATCCTCTTATCCGGACGAGTCGAAAAAGATCATTGGGATATTGACGGAATGCTGCACATCCGGTAATGTGCTGGCACTTGGGCTGGAGTCTGCGGATCCGGCGGTCTTCAGGGAGAATAATCTGAACTGTACGCCGGAGCAGCTTATGGGCGCCGTCAGGATGATCAACGAGATCGGCGCAGAACCGGGGCCCACCGGTCTGCCGAAACTGCTGCCCGGGATCAATCTGGTCTGCGGCCTTGACGGAGAGACGGCCTCCACCTACGTACACGATATGGAACTCTTGAAAAGGATAGCCGGCGAGGGGCTCATGGTCAGGCGCATCAATATACGCCAGGTGATGCCGCTCAGGAAGGATTTTCACACCAAAGTAGACAAACAGAAATTCAAAAGGTTCAAAGAGACCGTGAGAGAAGAAATAGACCGGAAGATGCTGGAACGGGTTGTGCCCAAAGGAACGGTCATGAAGGATGTCTATATGGAGATCCATGACGGGAACACTACTTTCGGAAGACAGATCGGCACGTACCCCATTCTGATAGGCATCCCTTACAAAGTAGAGTTGGGAACCTCACATGATGTTACCATCACTGATTGGGGATTCAGGTCAATAACCGGAATAACCACTCCTTTCAACATTAACACAATGCCTATGTCCGCAATAGAGGGGCTTCCCGGGATCGGTAAGAAGAGGGCCGCGAAGATAGTCCTGAAAAGACCATACGATTCAATGGACGATCTGAAAGAGGTCATCGATGATCCGGCAGTGTTTGGGGACCTTCGAAAAATGATCTCGTTGTCCGTACATGACATTTGAAAGGGGGGGTTGCACAGCACGACGAAGGTCCCGTGCCGCGGCGGTGGTCAGCATAGCGTCCAAAGCTTCCCACCGCGTAGGCAGATTTATAATGCATTCCTAGGAAAAATAGCCGACAGTGGAAACACCACTCTTGGTAGTGATTGGACATTGAACTGCCATGTTTGCCGGAAGCGCATACTGCGGGGAGGATGCAAAACCTAAATTACTGTCTACCGCATAGGAAGGCGCATGGACTCCCTTCAGGTCTCGAGATATCCCTTTCTCAAAGGGGCGGCTCAGTTTGCCGAAGAGAACTCCGCCGACATAGAGTCGCTTATCAGTTCGCCTTCTTTTGAAAGTGCCAGGAAGAGAGGTTTAGAGCGAGTGCTCAGCGCCATATCTCAGTACAAAGTGAGCGATGTCCCCCTGCTTCAGGAATACGACCAGCTGATGGAGGTCCTTTCTTACCCATACGCGAGGATGCTCGTCTCCTGTATCAACGACCGATTCCTTACGAAAAGGTACGCTCTCGCAGAAGCGTCGAGAATGAACGACCTTCTTTCGGACGACCACATATCAGAGATAATCGTTGCGGAAGAGCTCGAGGTTGTTTCCGCCGTCGATACGGAGGGAAAGATAAGCATGCACTTCAGCGACTATCTGAGATTCTCCCATATCATGAAAGCGACGGAGTGGAAACTCATCAACACCGACCTCAGGAACGGATACGTGCATCTGGAGCCGGATAAATTCAACAGGCTTCTGCAGAATGCGCTCCAGGAGCGGATCGAGTCGGAACTGCCTTTGAACGTCCCGGCCGAATTCAGGAAATCGATGAAAAGCAACATAGACCATGTCGCCATCGTGCTTGCCGACACAAAGAAGAAACTGAGTCCCACCGGCGGCGAGGGTATGAATCCCGATTTCCTCCCGCCCTGCATAAAGGCCATATTGGCAAGCGCGCAGAACGGAGTGAACCTTCCTCACAGCGCCAGGTTTGCGCTTGTCTCTTTTCTCAACGCGCTCGGCCTCACATATGAGCAGATAATAGGCCTCTTTGCGCAATCCCCCGATTTCGACGAGTCAAAATCCAGCTATCAGATAAAACACATAACCGGTGAGGAAAGGGGCAGGGAAGGCTATACTCCGCCGGAATGCGCCACGATGAAGACCAATGGCATATGCTTCGACCCCGAGCCCCTGTGCGAGAAGATCAACCACCCTCTTTCCTATTACAGAATAAAATCCGGCAATACCCTGAAGAAAGAGGAGAATGCCTGAGTCAGTCTCTTTTAGAGAGATTCTTCCATGTGATTATGCCTCTCTGAACGGCGGTCAGGTTGCCGACGACCGCGAACCAGATCATCATGATCTCCAGCCACGTTATTGAATAATCGGCGATCTCTATCGAGGGATATCCCAGGCAGAGCATTATGAACTGTATTATCGGGAAGAGCGTGCTCAGCACCACCCTGTCCGCCCTTCCGAGCAATCCCGCATACAGCCTCGGAGCTCCTATCGCCTGGGCCTGCGTTCCCATGTATGACGTCAACAGGACGCCGACGAGAGCCAGCAGCCCGATGTATGGGTTGCACCAGGCGCTCACCGCGACTCCGCCTATCATGAAAACATCCGCGTACCTGTCAAAAACGTGATCGAGATAATCCCCCTTATCGCAGGCTTTCCCCGCAAGTTTGGCGACCTTTCCGTCCAAAGCGTCGAAGTATCCGGACGCCAGGACCGCTGCCGCACCGAGCAGGAGCAGATAATGGTATTCAAAGCTGAGAAACAGCAACAGTCCGGAGACGAACGCCAGTATCAGGCCTATCCAGGATATGATGTTCGGATTGACGTTTATCAGCTTTTTGGCGACCGGGGCCAAAGCGAAGTCCGCCTTTCCCCTCTGCCCGTCTAGAACCATTTCTCCAACTCCCCTGTCCAGTCAATATTGCCAGGTCCGTATTTATCGGTATTCCCTTTGATGATCCCTTCGGCCATGTCCGCCATTTCCTCTGTGGAGTGGTCGGAAGAATCCAGCTCGAACACCGGGACGCCGGTCTCGGCCGATTCGCAGAGTATCACGTCCAGTATCTCCGCCTGGACGTTCTCCCTCACTTTGTCCTCGGAATATCCGCGTTCCCTCAGCCTTTTTGCGAGGGTATCGGGGCGGCACCTGATCACGATCACCATGTCGCAACCCACGCAATGGGAGATGTGCCCCTCGACGATGATCATCCCTCCGGCCCTGTATGCTTCGAGAGAAAGGTCGAGAGCGTCCGTATCGACGCAGTATGTGTCCCTCGCTTCATCCTTCTCTTCAAGCAGCCCATTGTTCTTGATGTGCTCATTCAGATCCAGTACGTCATATCCTCTGAGTCTGAGCTCTTCGGCGAGATGCGTCTTCCCGGTGCCGGGCGTTCCAGTTATCGCTATCATCATTCTATCACAGGTATCCGTCGGCGCGTTCCAGCACCTCTTCCCACTCAGGTATGTTGGTCAGCGCCCCGACCTCCTCGATCACAAAGGACGCCGTCGCCGACGCGAGGATCAGGGATTCGCGTTTATCAAACCCGTTATACAGTCCGCAGTAGAAGCCAGCGCGGTAAGCGTCCCCTGCTCCGGTCGCATCCCTGATAGTCTTTCCCTTTACCGCCGGGATCCTTATCCTCTCTCCGTCTATCTTGGCGGCGCTTCCCTTCTCGCCTTCGGTGCAGACCACGAGACCCTTCTCTATGTCCAGAACATTCTCTATCCCGAGATATCTTTCGATCACCCTCGCTTCGTAGTTATTGCAGAAGAGCGCGTCCGAAAAGCAAAGGGCATTCCGCATCTTTTCTGTGTCCCACATCTTATATGTTTCCTGAGCGGGGTCCAGCGCTATGCGGGGGCCGGCCCCTCTTATCGCTTTCATCACTGAGATGTAATAATCCGGCTCTCCGGTGCAGAAGTGTACATACGGGGATGCCGAGGCGTTCTTCGTAAGCAGATTGTTCAGGCTGCTGGCACTTCCCTGCGGCCCCTGGTTGAAAATGACCTTCTGTCTCATCTTCGAGTCGTTCACGACGATCGCCTGCGACGACTCGTGACCTTCTATCCGGACCATCTCGTCCATTATCAGTCCGGACGCTCTCATCTCATCCTCATATCTGCCTGGAAAGTCCTCACCTACGAACGTACATATTGCCGTGGGGACGCCGAGCTTTGCGGCGGCCATCGCGATGTTCGTTCCGGTCCCTCCGAGGGTGGTGCTTTTTGACAGTACGTCGACCGTCTCGTTTATCTCCGGGAATCTGTCGATGGAGATTATCTGATCGATCGTGACATGTCCGTAAACGGACAGGAATGGTCTTTCGCCGGCCATGCATCAAGTATTGATTGCGGTTATAATGATTTTACGAGGACTTCCTGCTGCTTACCACGCTTTCGTACAGAGATATCATCTTCTTCCCGGTGGCTTCCATCGAATATTCCTCGGCGGTCTTTCTCGCGTTCGCGGACATGCCTTCTTTGCTTTCCAGGCATTTCATTATCGCTTCGGCGCACTCTTCGGGCGTGTCTTTGAAAAGGAACCCGTTCACTCCGTCCACCACGACATCCAGGAACGCCCTTCCGTCGGAGCATGCGGCGGGAAGGCCGCATGCCATAGCCTCCGTGATCGTGAGCCCCTGGGTTTCGAACCTCGATGCGGAAACAACAACGTCCGATGCCGAATAATATAGGGCAAGTTCGTCATCCGGAACGAACCCCGTGAATATCACTCTGTCCTCCAGTCCCTCGTTCTTCACCAGATCCTTCATATCCTGGAGGGCCGGGCCTTTTCCCACTATCATAAGTTTGACGTCGTCCGGAAGGTGCTTGAATGCCTTTACAGCCACCCCTATGTTCTTTTCATAGGATACCCTTCCGACGTGTATCACCACCCTCTCATCCGTGAACCCGTGTCTCTTCCTTATCTCGGAGCCGTCCAGTCCTGTCCTGAACCTGCTGACGTCTATGCCCACGGGAATGACCGCCGTGCGTTTCGTACGGACCGCGTTCTCCTCGAATTCCGTCAGCGTAGCGGGAGTGGACCCGATTATGCAGCTCGGCCTCTTCATGAAGTTCCTTATGTATATCCAGGCAAGTTTGGACAGGATGTCCATAGGTATCGGGACGGGGGAATAGAATTCAAGCGTGTCGACAACGTTCGTGCAGTATGTGGTGACCGCCGGCACGCCCGTCGACCTTGAGACGATGAGCCCCTTGAGGGCCATGAACGCTATTCCGTGTATGTGGATTATGTCCACATTCAGGGATTCGATGAGCTCCTTTTTCCCGGAAGGGAACACCGGGAGGAAATAATCCGGATATTTGTTGAACCTCATAGCCGGGAAATAATAGACCCCGGGTTCCCTCTGATCCTTCCCCGGGTCTGGAGCGATGATGAAAACAGTGTGGCCCAGATCCCTCAGCGACTTGCTTAGGGTCATAACAGCGGTAACGACGCCGTCCCTCGTCGGAAGATAGCTGTCTGTCATTATTGCTATTCTCATTTTATCCCTCACGTTCCTTCTTCCCATCCAGACATGTACTTTTTCTGAGCGTCCGTGAGCGAATCTATCGTTATGCCCATCGAGCGCAGTTTTATGTTCGCTATCTCGGTGTCTATGGGCCCCGGAACGTCATGTACTATGTTCTTCATTTCCGCGCTGTTCCCGAGGATGTGTTCCATGCACAATGCCTGAGCGGCAAAGCTCGTGTCCATTATCTCCACGGGGTGCCCCTGTCCCGCCGCTAAATTCATCAGTCTGCCGTCCGCGATGAGGTACAGCTTCCTTCCGTCCTTTGTTCTGTATTCGTCGATGAAGTCCCTTACCTTGTTGACTGATGCGGATAATTTTTCCAGATCGCCTTTGTTTATCTCATTATCGAAATGCCCGACATTGCCCATGACGCAGCCGTCTTTCATGGCGCGGAAGTGTTCCTCTCTGAGGATGTCCCTGCAGCCTGTGACTGTCATGACTATGTCCGCTGTACTTACGGCGTCGGTCATCCTCATCACTTCATAACCGTCCATTCTGGCCTCTATCGCTTTGACCGGATCCACCTCGCATACCGTCACGGAGGCTCCGAGGCCTTTCGCCCTCATGGCCACTCCCTTTCCGCACCAGCCGTAACCGGCCACCACAAGGCGCTTGCCGGCGACCACCAGATTCGTGGCGTTCATCCATCCGTCGAATGCGGACTGGCCGGTCCCGTATCTGTTGTCGAAAAGGAACTTCATCTTCGCGTCGTTCACCGATATCACAGGGAACTCAAGCTTTCCTTCCGCCGCCATGGACCTCAGCCTTGCGGCGCCGGTGGTCGTCTCCTCGTTTGCTCCTTTTACGCCGCCGATCGCGTCCCTGCGGACGGTGTGGACCATCGCGATCAGATCCGCGCCGTCGTCTATGATCATATCCGGTCTAAGGTCCAGGACCTTGTTGAGATTGGAATAATATTCATCCTGGGTCTCTCCTTTCTTCGCATGTACCTCAAGACCGTATTCTTCCTTTAATGCCAATGACACTGAGTCATCCGTCGAAAGCGGATTGCAGCTTGCCAGCCTTATCTTTGCGCCGCCGTTCGCCAGCGTTACCGCCAGCACGCCGGTCTTAGCCTCCGTGTGCAGCGCCATTCCTATCTTCACGCCCTCGAACGGCCTCTCCTCGCGGAACCTTTGGTCTATCTCCTTCATCACCGGCATGTGCTCGTACGCCCACTTAAGCCTCAAACTGCCCTTTTTCAAAAGCTCATCCACTCAACCACCCCTATCAAATTCCGATCTGAGAAAAGAACATATCTCCTCTACAATTTCTTTTCTGTTGCGTTCGTTGGAGAACGTCCTTATCGTTTCCTCGATCACGTCGTGTTTCCCCCTCATCTCCTTTACCGCACCTATGATGTTCTCCAGCGCCCGGGTCATCTCATCCGATATCGAGACGGCGGCCGTCCTCGACGTCCTCGACAAAGGGTTCAGATCTATCGAGATGACGATCTTCCCCATATCCGCCAGCGCCTTTGCCCGGTCGCCGTCCTCTATCGGAACGAGGATCACGTCCGAGTCGTATATCCCTTCTTTAGTGCACATGGCGCGGTCCGAACTCAGCCCTGGTATCCTTGTGTCAGGGTCCCTTCCGAGAACCTCGCCGGCGCCGTTCTTCTCAAGGTGTGATATTAGGAGTTCCATCCTCTCCTCGGTTCTGTGGAAGATGTTCACCTCGATCTTTGCCGGGATCTCTCTCGCCAATGCTATCAGGTTCCCCGGGTCCAGAGCGGCCGCGTTACCGTTTACGCATACGACCGGATTCTTAGCCCTCAGAAGGTAGGCTGCGGCGGCCCGTTCTGCTCTCAAAGAAGGTTCCGGACTCCTTTCTCCCATCAGGTAGTCGAAGGCCTCTCCTCTGCCGTGGGAGATCAGACCAGTCCGGGTCACGAGACCTTTGTCGACCATCTCCGACAATCTTTCCCGTACCATGAGGGATCTGTAGCGGGGGTGGTCCGTGGGTATGTTCACCTTCCTGTGTAAGCGTACAGTTGATATAGATTTATGTTCTAGCAACGGCAGCATGCCTGAAATAAGGATAGTTCTAGTAGGCCCTAAGTTCGAGGGGAATGTAGGCGCTGTCGCCAGGTCAATGGCAAATTTCGATCTCAGGGATCTTTATCTCGTGGAACCGTGCGAGATAGGCGAGGACGCTTACCGCAGGGCGAAGCACGGCTCGGACATCCTGGACGGGGCGGTGAGAGTAGGGACGATGGAAGAAGCGGTCGAGGACTGTTTCCTCGTGGTCGGCACAAGCGGAATAACCACAAAAGGGGACAGGAACTACACCCGGGTCCCGGTTCCGGTAAGGGAATTCGCTCAGGCCCTTTCCGGATATGAAGAAAGGGTCGCCGTCGTTTTCGGAAGAGAGGACATCGGCCTGTTCCAGGAGGAGCTGAACAAATGCGACCTCCTGATCAATATCCCGGCGAGTGACGCTTATCCTGTGCTCAACCTGTCGCACGCCGCCGCATTGGTGATGTACGAACTGTTCCAGATAGGGAACGTGATAAAACGGCCGGAGCCCGCCGAAAGGAAGGAGAAGGACTATATGTTCGGTTTCTTCGACGACCTGATGGACGCCATCGACTACCCTGAACACAGAAGGGCGGATACCTCGGTGATGTTCAGGCGCATGATGGGACGCTCCATCCCCACGAAATATGAGTACAACACGATCATGGGGATATTCGGCGATGCTTCGAAGATAATAAGGAACGGTAAGAAATGGGAATGAACAACAGTATCCCGTGACCTTCCTTCCCCCTGCCAGGTACTATCTCCGGGAGTATCCCGGTCGCGTTGCCTATCGCCTTGGTTATCGCCTCGCTGTCCGCTTTTCCTATCTCTGAGTCGGAGGTCGCGATGATCTTTCCGTAACGCGGGTCCGCGTCGAAGAGGTATTCGTCCATTGCTGACACGACGGCATCCACCGGGTCGCTTGACGATCTGTACGCGATCGTATACACCTTCTCGCTCAGGGTGCTGAAGAACGGGCCCTCCAACATATCATGGATCCTGACGACCGCCTCTTTCATCATCTCATCCGCCAGGGATACCGCCTTGCTTATCGGCAGCGACCCGCCGCCTCTGGACGGCATCTTGCCGATATCGAACAGGATCGTTCTGTCCGATATCTGGATCACTTTCTTCATTTGTTTCAGCGCGGTCTCCCTGCGCCGGGCCTCGAACGGCATCGGTATGCTTACGACGGAGATCATCTTTCCTTTCGTTTCTCTGACGCATTCCTCGATGACGGGGATCGTGCCAGATCCGGTCCCTCCTCCCAGCCCCGCGGTCACGATGACGTTCTTGTACCCTGAGACGGCTTTGAGTATGTCCTCTTTATAATCATATGCAAGAGCCCAGCCGAGATCGTGGTCCCCTCTGCACCCGTCCACGCTGCCGTCGGCCATGGATATGGTGGAGCCGTGATCGCCGGTGTTGATGGTGACCACGGGGGTCCCCAGATCCTCCGGTATCTTGGATACCGTGTTCTGGCCTGCGCCTCCTGAGCCTATGACCAGGGTCCTTCCGGCCAAATCATTCCTCCGGCTCCATCATCGACTTGATATAATCCCTGACCGCTTTTCTGATGGCGTCGTCCGTCGAGACCTGTTCACCATCCGTGAGCAGCGATTCCATGTTAATGGGTTTCTCTCTGGCATGCTCGTTCACGATCTTAGATATCTCCTTCGGAGTGAATTTGGATTCGATCATCTTCCTTATCGCATCCGACACGCTCTCGGATAAACTGTCATACTCTCCTCTGTCTACAAGCGCCTGGAGAACTATCACAGTATCCTGCGGAAGCCTTACAATGACCTTTTCAGTCGGATCCATATGACCGCTGCAACATACAGGAACAAAAATAAAGATGTTGTGTAAGAGGTTTTGATCTTGTCAAGATAAACTTCCCGTTCATCCGAACAGAGCGCTCAGACCAGCTGCTGCGTCCTCTTCGCTGACTGCTTCTTCCTCAGGCTCCTCCGCCGCTGCGGGTGCCGCTGCGGGTGCTCCTTTGGCTGCTGCGGGTGCTGCTGCTGCGGCCGCGGGCGCGGCTGCTGCGACGGCGGCCGATGCGATGGCCCCCTTTATGTCAACTCCCTCGAGTGAAGCGATCAGTGCTTTGACCTTTGCTGCGTCCGACTCTACTCCGGCTGCCTTGAGGATCGCGGTTATGCCGTCCTCGGTTATGTTTTTGCCAGCAGAGTAAAGCACCATTGCACTGTAAATATACTCCATTTATTTCAACTCCTTTTAGCCGAATAATGCGCTCAGGCCAGCTGCTGCGTCTTCTTCGCTGACCTGTTCTTCTTCTTCATCTTCAACTTTCTGCTCCGGTTTCGCGGGTTCCGCCGCAGGTTTGACCGCAACGGCTGCCGCCGCGGTGTTCAACCTGGCGGCGATGGCGTCGTTGCTGTATCCTGACACGGAAGCCACGGCAAGCATCTGACTGTCTGCCTTCGCAAGAAGTATCTCGATATTCTCTTTGGTCGGTATCGCGGCCGATATCGAAAGGCCCATTGCCTCTCTGAACGCTTTCGTGACGAGCGGTACAATCGTTTCCTTTGTTGTATATACGATCTCTATCGCCAGCGCGCGAGCGTTGTATACGGCCGTAGCGAACATTGTCGAGTAGTAATCATCAGGTATCGCGAGTACGTCTTTCCCATAAAGGGTGCCGGCCTCGAAGGCCGACCTCAGATCCATTCCCACTACCATGGGAAGGATGTTCAGCTTGGGAAGCATCGCGGCGACGCCGGCTGGAACGGGTTCTCCCTTCTTAACCAGTGTCGTTTCCTTTCTAATCGCTATCTTTCCGGCCTCTACGGCGGCCGGTAGGCCTATCTTCTGAAGTTCACCGATGATCGGACCGGGGCCGAACGGGGTCGGTCCCTTAGGAACAACTATGTCCATGGGCGCCAGCTGCCCCGGTTTGGCGGGGGCGGGCGTCATCGTCGCTTCGAGCTTCTTGTAAAGCTTGAACGGATTCATGTCCGTCGCGACTATGGCGCACTGGCCGTGCACAGAGTCCTTCAGCGCCTCGACGCCCGGCCTCTGCTTTGCGGCCTCATCAAGGGCCAAGAGCATAAGGTTGTTCTTGGTCATCTTGAGTTTGGCGTGCTCGCGGAGCCCGGCCCTCATGGCCTGGATCTGCTGCCCCGGGATACCATGCATGTCGACCACTGCGACAACAGGGTTATCCACGATGTCCTTGACGATCTCGCTCACCATGTCCTTCTTCCAAGTTGCGACGTGTGCCATCTTAGACCTCCTTACAATATCCTCTCCGCCGGCCCCATGGATGTCTTGACATAAGCGGACGCTACGTTCGCCATGCCTTTCTCCAACTTCAGCGACACACGTTTCAAGACGATGTCGATGTTATCGGCGATATCCTCCGGAGACATGTTAACTGTCCCCACGGGCACATGGAAGGTCTTCCTGTCTTTCGTTCTGACGGTCACAGACTTGCGGAGGTTGTCCACCATTCCTGAGGGATCGGCTCCCGGAGGTATGGGTTTAGGCATCTTTCCGCGGGGACCGAGAACGATACCGAGCCTTTTACCGACGACCGCCATCAATGGGGCCTCGGCGATGAAGTAATCGGTGCTGTTCGCGATCTTCTTTGCCTGTTTCTTATCGTCTGCGATCGTCCCGAGCTCTTCGGGAGTGATCACAAGATCGGCTACGTCCTTGGCTTTCAAGGCTAGTTCGCCACCACCAATCACGCAGATCTTGACCGTCTTACCGCGGCCGTTCGGGAGGATTATATCTTCCTGGATACGGTTCTTCGGTATTGCAAGGTCAACATCCTTGAGATTGATGGCCAACTCAACCGTTTCAACAAAATTGCGCTTCTTTGCACTTTCCAGTGCTTTCTGCACAGCAATTACGGTTGGTTTTTCTGCCAATTCAATTCCTCCTCGTAGTGCATGCGAGCCGTAAGGCTCTCCTACAAGCAGGCCTGCTATTCTATTACCCTATATAAGGTTTAAGGGTGCCCCTCGCCGTTTGCCGTCATTATTACCTGAGGAAGCGGCTTGTGAACTGTTTAAACATTCTTCAGGTATGACGTAAAGACCGCCCTCTCCCCTTGCTTGGCGGGCGACGTCATCTGTTTATGAATTCGGCTATGTCCCCGATCACATCCAGACTTACATGTCCTTTCAGATAATATTCCTCTATGGTCCCGGCATTAGGTCCCTTTGACACCATGAAAAAATGATTAAGCCCGTTGTAAAGCTTGAACTCGACCCCTTCCTTGCCGTCCAGGATCTCCTTCCACATGACAAAGTCCCTATCCGCATACACCTGGAAGTCGGCGCTCCCCTGCAGGAACAGCATCGGGACATCCAATGAAACTGCTGTCCCTGCCGCATCCCTGCCGATCATGTCTTTGATATAATATGCCCGCAAACCGAATATCGTTGTGCTCTGGAGTTCGGATTCCGTCATTGAGCTCAACCGGTCCAGCTTGGCCTGTTCTGCTTTCACATATATTTCCATTGAAGCACTGTTCTGAGGGGTGGTAAGCGCAAGGCACTGATCGGCCGATATCTCAGGCAATATCCTCGGGCTTCCCGCCAATGAGATGAATCCGTCGAACAGCCCTTTACTTTCGCTAACTATTATCGGCCCGAGCATTCCTCCCAGACTGTGTCCGATCAGGAATATCCTCTCATAGCCCAGGCCTCTCAGCAATCCGGCGGCCGCTACCGCGTCGTCGACGGTCTCTTCCATTACGGTGGCCCTTGCCCGATCAACAAAACTTGAATTTCCATAGACACTTGTTCTCTTGTCATACCTTAGAACATCGATATCAAAGAGGGCCAGCCCCCATGCCAGGTCTCTGTACGGCTTCTGTCCGTACACGCTGCAATCCATATCAACCGGCCCCGAACCGTGGACTATGACGGCCGCCGTGTCGTTTCGACCGACTGCGTTGGTCGTTATCAATCCGTTAAGCTCCCACTTGCCCCCTTCGTTCACCTTCACTTCGATCTCTCTGAGACCTTCGGGCATATTGTCGAGGTCTATGGTGGCGTCATCGCCCTCACCCTTGTTGAGAAAGATCGCCGCCGCTGCCGCTGCTGCAACCACGATACATACCAACACTGCGGCCGCCGCTATGCTCTTTTTCATGTTCGGATCCCTGTTCCTGATATAGCTATATCGGGGATTAAAAACACATGGGTTCCAGCAGAGCGGCGTGTCCCGCGCGAGACACTGATCCTCTGACGTCTCATGCCTGATCCAGCATCAGACAGACCAGGTCCAGAGGCTGGACGGGTTTGCCGTCTTTATAGACGCGCATGTTCCCGCCGGAGATCTCGTCTATCAGGATCACTTCCCCTTCCTTCGATCTCCCGAACTCGAACTTGATGTCGTACAGTTCCATGCCTTTCTTTGCTATCTCATCCCTGACGATCCTGGCGATCCTCTGTGTCAGGTCTTTGAGGTGCTCGTATTCCTCGCCGCTCAGCAGACCCAGCATCTCCAGCGCGTCCTTTGTGATCGGCGGATCTCCGCGGTCATCATCCTTAAGGGTGACCTCGACAAAAGCATCCAGGGGCTGGCCTTCGGTGCAGTAGTCACCGTACCTCTTCCTGAAGCTGCCGACCGCCCTGAACCGGCATATGACCTCAAGCCCCTTGCCCACGACCTTTGCCGGCCTGACCGTCATCGTGGCGTTCTCGACGTCCGCGCTTATGTAATGCGTCGGGATCCCGGCATCTTTGACCTTGTCGAAAAAGAATTTCGTCATGCGGACCCCGCCTCTGCCCATACCCTCGATGGAAAGCCCGATGGTGTTCGAGCCGGGGTCGAATTTGCCGTCCTCCCCCGTTACGTCATCTTTGAATTTGAGCAGATAGTTGCCGTCGTCCAGCTCATAAACCGATTTTGTCTTTCCTTCATATACGTGCTTCAAAATTGATCCGCCTCCGTCGTGTTAAACGCCTCTTCAAACGCAATCTTTGGGAAGCCGTCATAATTCTTAAGGTCTCGCACAAGGTCGGAGACGGCTTGCTGACTCCGCCGTCTGCCATTGAGGCCTGTGCAAAAAAAGGCGCCGTAATTCATTTTTTAATCCACTAAAGTATAATGTATAATAACATACATTAATGTACATATAGTTATATAAGTGAATATAATAGTCCATGTGTGACGATAACTGAGGACACCGCAGCCGGGCTGCCCCAAGAAGGGCTGTTCATTGAGCAGTACTGCTTGGCCACAGGGCCTGATGGCGGATCCGCCGGCGCCCGTCCGCAAAAAGAGGGAGTATTATGATCAGACCGACGCTGGAAGAGGCACGGCGCCTCGCAAAGGGGAACGAAACAGACGGAGAGAATTCAGTCATCCCGATAAGCATAGAGCTTTTTTCCGACATACGCACGCCGATGGAGATCTTGAACCTGATCAGGAAAAAGGGGAAGAACGCCTATATCCTGGAGAGCGTGGAGAACGGCGAAAGCTGGGGCAGGTACACCTTCCTGGGTTATGATCCGTCGATGACCATCACGGGCAACGACGGGGTCGTGGTCATCAAGACCGCCGCAGGCGAGACCGAGAAAAAAGGAAATTCGCACATCATTCTGAAAGATATCATAAGCGCGTACAAAAGCCCGAGAATACTTTATCTCCCCACCTTCACGGGAGGGTTTGTCGGGTACTTTTCATACGAATATGCCAAATACGTAGAGTACGGCCTGGAGCTTAAAGCAAAGAACCCCTGCAGCTACAACGATTTCTGCCTGATGCTTTTCAACAGAGTGATCGCGGTAGACCACTTCAGGCAGAAGATATTTTTGATCACGAACATAAAGACCCAGGATCTTGAACAGGAATATATCAAAGGGGTCACCGACCTCAAGGATATGGAAAAACTTGTGACGGGCGACAGGAAGGATGATTTTCCCATCGGACGGATCAGGTCTGAATTCACGCCGCGTTTCACCGAGGCGGAATTCGTCGGCATTGTGGAGAGGCTTAAGCACCATATCCGAGAGGGAGATATCTTCCAGTGCGTGCCGTCCATAGAACTCTCGGCAGATTACGAAGGTGACCTTCTGCAGGCGTATCGGGCATTGCGCACGATAAATCCTTCGTCATACATGTTCTACATGGAGTTTGACGATATGCAGATCGCCGGGGCGTCGCCGGAGACGCTGGTATCCCTCAAGGACGGTGTGATAAGCACATATCCCCTGGCCGGGACATGCAAACGGGCGGACGACGACAGAGAGACGCAGAGGCTTATAGTCGAACTTCTGGACGACGAAAAGGAACTTTCCGAACACGATATGCTTGTGGACCTGAGCAGGAACGATCTCGGCAAAGTGTGCGAGTTCGGCAGCGTGAACGTTAACGAATACAGAGGGATCAAAATATGCTCCCATGTCTGCCATATCGAATCCAGGGTTGTCGGCGATATAAGGCCGGAATATGACGCCTTTGATGCAATGGCGGCGGTGCTGCCGGCCGGGACCCTTTCGGGCGCCCCGAAGAAAAGGGCAATGGAGCTCATTGATGAGCTGGAGGGTGAAAAACGGGGAGTGTACGGAGGGGCGGTGGGATATATTGATTTCACCGGGGACATGGATCTCTGCATAGGCATCCGCATGGCGGTGCTCAAGGACGGTTCCGTCCACGTCCAGGCTGGCGCCGGGATCGTAGCCGACAGCATACCTCTGAACGAATACAAAGAGTGCCGGAACAAAGCTGAAGCGATGCTAAAAGCGATCAGGGGGGTAGCGGAATGATCCTGCTGATAGACAATTACGACAGTTTCACATATAACCTGTATCAGTTGATCGGTGCCGCCGATCCCGACGTCAGGGTCATCAGGAACGACGAGATGGATATCCCCAAAATAAAAGAGCTGAATCCTTCTCATATCGTGATCTCGCCCGGGCCGGGCAGACCTGCGGACGCAGGCGTATGCGAAGAATTGGTCCGATCCTCCGAGGTGCCTGTTCTGGGCGTCTGTCTGGGACATCAGGCGATATGTGAGGCTTTCGGCGCGCGGGTCACATATGCCAAGGAGCTTATCCACGGAAAGAAGGGGACGGTCCACATCGCCAACGGCAATCCCATTTTCAAGGGCCTGCCGCCGATATTGCGGGCGGCGAGATACCACTCCCTCGCTATAGAAAGAGAAAGTCTGCCCGACGAACTGCTGATCATAGCAGAGGACCCTGACGGCGAGGTCATGGGCGTGAAGCACCGGGGCCGGGATATCTACGGCGTGCAGTTCCACCCCGAATCCATACTGACAGACAACGGAGATATCGTGATCCGGAATTTCTTAAGGACAGGGGGCGGAGTGAAATGATACGTGAAGCGATCTATGATATGCTTAACGGGAGGGACCTGTCCCTTGAGGTCACCAGGGATGTGATGCAGGAGATGATGGACGGCACGGCGACACAGTCGCAGATGGGCGCTTTCCTTACCGCGATACGTCAAAAAGGCGAGACCATTGATGAGATTACTGCCTGCGCGGCCGTAATGCGGGAAAGGTGCGAGAGGCTGAGGCCGGGGACCGACGTGCTGGACATCGTGGGAACAGGCGGGGACGAACTCTCCACCTTCAATATCTCCACCATATCCGCTTTCGTGGCCGCGGCGGGCGGCGTTCCGGTGGCAAAGCACGGTAACCGGAGCGTTTCCAGCAAGTGCGGCAGCGCGGATGTTCTGGAGGCGCTCGGCGCGAACATCGGCCTCTCCGCCCGTGAGAACGAGATCGTACTCGAACGGACGGGTATGTGTTTCATGCTGGCACAGTTGTACCATTCGGCGGTGAAGCACGTGGCCCCGGTGCGGAAGGAGCTCGGCGTTCGAACGATCTTCAATATACTGGGGCCGCTGGCCAATCCGGCGGGAGCGACGATGCAGCTCCTGGGTGTTTACGACGAGAACCTGGTGGAACCCCTCGCCAATGTCCTTTTGAACTTGGGCATGAAACGTGCGATGGTCGTGCACGGGCGCGACGGGCTGGACGAGATCACCATGACCCACACTACGACCATTTGCGAGGTCGCGGAGGGGCGGCTGAACAGCTATTTCATCACACCTGAACAGTTCGGCTTCAAGCGGTGCGGAATGGAGGACCTGACCGGCGGATACCCGGAAGAGAACGCGCGTATCGCCCTGGACATACTGAACGGTACCCGGGGTCCGAAACGTGACACTGTGGTCCTGAATTCAGCTGTATGCCTTTACATGGCATACGGCAACATGACCATGCGCCAATGCGTCAAAGCGGCGGAGGATCTCATAGACAGCGGCAAGGCCCTTGACAAACTGAACGAATTCGTCAGGGTGACGAACGAAGTAGGAAAAATCTGAAGGTATCGGGCGGCGTATTCTGTAAATGAGGCAGACAATGAACATCCTGAATGAACTGGCGGAGGCCGCTGCGGCGAGGGTGACGGCCGACAGGCAAAGAACGCCTGTTTTTGAGCATTTTCCTGAAGCTGTGCCTTTCGCCTTTGAGAATGCGCTGAGATCGGAAGGAATGTCTTTCATATGCGAAGTGAAAAAAGCGTCTCCTTCGAAAGGGGTCATCGCGGAGGACTTCCCTTTCATACAGATAGCGGAAGAATACGAGGCCGCCGGCGCGTCCTGCATCTCGGTCCTGACGGAACCGGACCGCTTCCTGGGAAGAGACGAACATTTGGTCCGGATAAAGGAACGGGTCTCAGTGCCGATACTTCGCAAGGACTTCACCGTTGACGAGTACCAGCTATACCAGGCGAGAGCGATGGGCGCGGATGCGATCCTCCTGATATGCGCCTTGTTGGATCAGACAAAGATCCGCAAATATTTGGAGACGGCCGACGGCCTGGGACTATCCTGTCTGGTCGAAGCGCACGATGAAAGAGAGATCGAAACCGCCGTTCGCGCGGGGGCGAGGATCATAGGAGTTAACAACCGGGACCTTAAGACCTTTCAAGTGGACCTGCGGAACAGCGTACGCCTCAGGAAACTTGTTCCGGACGATGTGCTGTTCGTTTCGGAGAGCGGTATCTCCTCCCCTGAGGAAATACGGCTTCTTGCCGAGAACAGAGTGGATGCCGTGCTGATAGGAGAATCGCTTATGAGAAGCGCCGACAAAAAAGCTTTCTTGGATCATTTGAGAGGTGGTTGCCGCGGCCAGAATTAAGATATGCGGATTGTCACGGGCAGAGGATATCATGTATGCGAACGTCTGCCTCCCCGACTATGCGGGCTTTGTGTTCGCGCCGAGCAAACGCCGGATCGGTATCGAGAGGGCCGCGGAACTGAGAAGGCTGCTGGACCCCGGGATCGAATGCGTGGGCGTGTTCGTGAACGAGAATGTTCACAAAGTTGCCGAAGTTTTCAAGGCGGGGATAATAGACATTGTCCAGCTCCACGGCGACGAAGATGCGGAATATATCCGGACGCTGCGGAGCATGGCCGACGCCCCCGTGATAAAAGCCGTTCGGGTGGGGGAGGAACTGGTCCTGCCTGACTCCGAACCTGATTATTTCATGTTCGATGCTTTTTCAGAGGATTTGCGGGGCGGTGGCGGAAAGACCTTCCGCTGGGATGCGGTGAAGGGGTATCCCCGCGACTATTTTCTGGCCGGAGGCATAAACTGCGGCAATGTGGAAGCTGCGATACGTATGCTGGATCCATTCTGCGTGGATGTGAGCAGCGGGGTTGAGACGGATGGTAAAAAGGATCTTGACAAAATGTCGGAAATTGTTCGAAGGGTAAGGGGCGTGAAGTAATGGGCGATAATAAAAAAGGACGGTACGGGGATTACGGCGGCCAATATGTGCCGGAAACACTGATGCATGCACTTAACGAGTTGGAGCGGGCGTATGAACTCTATAAGAACGACGAACTCTTCCGCGGGGAGCTGAACTCCCTTCTGGAGGAATACGCCGGGAGACCCTCCAGGCTTTACTACGCGAAGAACATGACCGCCGACCTGGGCGGCGCGAAGGTGTATCTGAAGCGCGAGGATCTGAACCACACCGGCTCCCATAAGATCAACAACGTTCTGGGACAGGTCCTCCTTGCAAAAAAGATGGGAAAGACCCGTGTGATCGCGGAAACGGGCGCGGGACAGCACGGCGTCGCCACCGCCACAGGCGCGGCGCTGCTGGGAATGGAATGCGAGATCTTCATGGGAAAAGAGGATACCGAACGCCAGGCGCTCAACGTATATCGCATGGAGCTGTTGGGCGCGAAGGTGCATCAGGTCACGTCCGGCACCCAGACCCTGAAGGACGCGATCAACGAGACCCTGCGGGAATGGACATCGAGAGTGGATGATACCCATTATGTTCTCGGTTCGGTGATGGGGCCTCATCCGTTCCCGATGATAGTCCGTGATTTCCAAAGCGTCATCGGCATTGAGGCAAGACAGCAAATATTGGAAAAAGAAGGGCGCCTCCCGGCCGCCGTGATCGCCTGCGTGGGCGGCGGCTCAAATGCATTGGGCACGTTCCACCGTTTTATCGGCGATAAAGATGTCAGACTTATCGGCTGCGAGGCGGCCGGCGAGGGGCTTGATACCTGCCGGCATGCCGCCACCATCGCCAAAGGAGAGGTAGGAATATTCCACGGAATGAAATCGTACTTCTGCCAGGATGAGTGCGGGCAGATAGCGCCCGTTCATTCTGTCTCCGCTGGGCTGGATTACCCCGGCATCGGTCCGGAGCACGCGTATCTTTTTGATTCCGGCAGGGCCGTTTACGAGAGCATAACCGACAGAGAGGCCGTGGAAGCATTCGAGTACCTGTCGGTCACCGAGGGTATCATCCCTGCAATAGAGTCAGCTCATGCGGTGGCATACGCAAGAAAGATCGCAGGGGACTTTGACAAAGATGAAAACATCATTATCTGCCTTTCGGGGCGCGGCGACAAAGATGTTGCGTCCATTGCCAGATACAAAGGGGGGAGTCTGTACGAGTAACATATCCAAAGCATTCGCTGACAAAAGGTCCGCCGGTAAAAAGGCATTCGTCGCATACATAATGGGCGGAGATCCTGACCCGGATATGACAAAAGAATACATCCTTGCGATGGAGCAGGCCGGAGCAGATATCATCGAGATAGGCATACCGTTTTCCGATCCCATCGCCGAAGGAGAGGTCATTCAGCGAGCCAACCTGCGCGCTTTGGCCTCGGCCACGGACATCGACAAACTTTTTGAAACTTTGCGGCCGCTGAAAGGCGTCGTCAAAGTGCCGCTGCTGTTCATGACATACCTGAACCCTGTCTTCAGATACGGGTACGACCGTTTCTTCGAAAGATGCGGACGGTGCGGGATCAGCGGAGTGATCGTCCCGGACATGCCTTTTGAGGAACAGGGTGAGCTGCTGCCGTTCGCGGAAAAGCATCGGATCGATATCATAACGCTCATCGCGCCCACCTCTCAGGTCCGGATTGAGCAGGCGGCAAAGGGGGCGGGGGGCTTCATCTACCTGGTCTCCTCCCTTGGCGTTACAGGCATGCGGAGCAGCATTCGGACCGATATAGGAAAGATAGTGGCAGAGATCAGGCGGCATACGGACGTTCCTATAGCGGTGGGATTCGGGATCCACAGCCCCGAACAGGCGGCGTCGCTCTCCGAACAGGCGGACGGCATCATCGTCGGCAGCGCGATCGTCAGACTTGTGGAAGAACACGGACGGGACGCGGGAAGCGTTATCGCCGATTATATAAGAAATATGAAAAAAGCAATGGAATGAGATTGAAAATGTTTTAAGATCTGGGTATCAGAACTGATCGTCGTACTGACCGGCTTTGACATCCTTCTGGAAGACCTTCGGATCTTTTCCGTCGATGGTAACGCCGAGCGAGACGCAGTTACCTGCGACCTCCAGGACGCGGGCTTTGAGCGTCGCTCCGAGAAGGCTGTCCTCTTTCATAGTGGCTATCTTCTTTGCCTGCTCGACGGTCATGTCCGCCACTTTGGTGGTCCTTGTGTTGCTTGAACCGCTTGCAAGCCCCATCTCCGACTTAACAAGTGCGGACATCGGCGGCGTTCCGACCTTTATATCAAAGGTCTTGTCGTCGTTTATCACTACTTTTACGGGAACCTTCATCCCGGCGAATGCGTTTGTCTTCTCGTTGATCTTGGCGATGACCTGACCGGTGTTCACGCCGGTGGGGCCGAGGGCCGGACCGAGAGGCGGGCCGGCGGTGGCCTTGCCTCCATCTATTAATGCCTCAACAGTGGTTACCATTGCTTATTTCTCCTTTTCAATAACTCTGACGCTGTCTCCTTTGACGGTGACGGGGATCGGTACCATAGCCTCTATGAGTTCCACAGTTATCTCTTCCTTGCTTTGATCTATCTGCTGCACTCTGGCTATTTCGCCCTTGAACGGGCCGTTTATAAGTTCGACCAGGTCTCCTTCCACTATCCCTATGACCGCGGAGACCGGGACCAGATAATGGCTTATCTCGTCTATATCGGTCTCACCTCCGACAAAGGAACGGGCTTTCTTTATATCTCTGGTCTTTTCCCTCAGGCGGTCGGTGTTCATGCCTTCCACGAACACATATCCTCTGAGTCCGGGGGGGCTGAATATCGCATATATGTCCTTCTCTCCCAGCTGGGCTTTGGACATCAAGCTGTCGACGACGCTCTTTTCCTGGTCCATCTGCGTCTTGAGGACCATTATGGACTGTTTTGCTACAGCGCCGAATCTGAACGCGGACGCCCCCTCTTGAGTGGTGGCCGTTATCCTGACATTCACTTCGTCGCCGTACCTGGCGCCCTTGGGGCAGATGACCTCCAGCTTGAACTCCTTGGGTTTGTTGTCCGGAAGATCGATCTTCTTTTCCTGTACTGAACGGTAGTTGTTCCAAAGTTCGCTCCCGGTCGCATCATAAAGCGTGACGTTCCATTCCGGAGCGTTGTCCTCATCCGGTCCCGTGGACACGTCGAACTTCATGAGCGCCGACGATGAGCTCGAAGCGAGCTTGAACCTCCATTCCGCGACCGTTCCTGCGCGGACATCCTTGATGGTTTCTTCCCCGGCCGCGCGGGCGTCCCCTTTTCCAAGATCAGACATCATCACACCTTGCATTCATCAGAAATGGCTCGGGAGGTAGGTCATTATCCACAATATGGCAAAGCCTACCGCGCCTATAAGGATCATTCCGATCGCCGCGATGTAACACGTCCTTTTGTACTCCTCACGGGTCGGCGTATGGGCCATTTTGAGAATCCTTCCGTATTTGCCCCTTCCCAGATTCTTTATCTTGGACTCGAAGCTGTCCTGAAACTCCTCTGCCTTTGCCTCTATTTTCATTTTTCCTACATCCTTAACATACCCAGATCGTGGTCCGGATAAGCCTGTATGCTCTTTCGTTACCACTGAAGGTAACAATTGAATAAACATCCCATAGAAAAACCTCTATTTTAAAGCTTTGTGTCAGGCATCGGGCTGTTGAGCGCGCCGCCATCTTCTTCCTATGTTCTTTTTGCAGGTCCAAAGAACGTATGCGAACAGGACCAGCACCACTACGTTCCTTGCCAATATTATCAGCATGTTTATGTCGGCGATGTCCGCTCCGTCGACGAATGTGTTCATAACAAACTTCAGCTGCGTCAGAGCGATGGCCGCTATCGACAGCATCAGAATGCGTTTCTTGGAAACATGGTCGATGGACGTCATCAGCATGAAAATGATGAAGGGAACGATCCATATGATGTACTGAGGCGAGAATATCTTCCCGATCAGGATGAATGCGAGCAACGAAAGAAGCACCGACCCTCCCAGAAGTATCATCCTGTCATTCTCGTTGTCCTGTCTGTCCTTCCGCAACCCGAATAGCATGTACGCGTACAACGCGTATATCGCGATCAGCACTGCGAACATCATCGGCATCAGATATTGCGCGGCCGCATCCGGCCACGGCCCGGCCAGGAACTCTGAGCCGTACCCCGGCAGCACAAATGCGTCCGTCATACCCAAGACGGAGACGATGTGGATAAAGGACGCGGCCACAGACTCGATGTGCAGCGGGCGGCCCATTTGATAATCGAAGAAATTAAGCGCCGAGTCCGGCCCGAGCAATGCGAATGGCAAAGCGATAAGAACGGCGACGGCAAAGAACAAGCCTGTGCCTTTGAGCGCATTCCGCCAGTCCTTATTCATTAAGAATGGGATAAGGTATATCGGGAACAGCACTGCCGGATACAGCTTGGTCATGGTGGCCATCGAAAGCAACACAAATGCGAGAGCATATCTCTTTGTGACCAGGCAATAGAACGACAGCAGAGTCAATATCGCGGGGAACATGTCATACCTGTCGACCGCAAATTCGACCAGCAGCAGCATGAGCCCCGTATATGCCAGTATGGCCTTATGCTGGCTCTGGTTGTATCTTTTGGCAAGCTTCCCCATTATCAGGAGACCTACCATAAAGAAGATGCAAACCTCCGCAACGAATGCTATGTTGTAGCAAAACGGGGTCTCGGCGAAAAGCCTCGGCGCCGCGATGAACACCAGCGTGAGCGGCGGATACTCCGTTTCCGGGACGCCTCCGTGCATCAGCTCATCCGCATAGGGGAAATAGACACTCATCACCTCGGTCTCCATCCCTGTCTGGTGTACCGCTAAAAGGTATATGGCCGAAACCGCCGCGAAGAGTGACCCGAGGATCAGCTGATATCTCCTGACCCCGTTGTCCGCCGTCCTCATACGTACCACTAAGCCTTGGAAGTATTAATTAAACTATGTAAAAACCGTGCCGTGGGGCCCGCCGGGCCCTCTATCCGTGTGCGGCCGACGAATCGGCATGCCCAACGCTTATATACACCTTATATGTTGGTTCCTCAAATTCTTGCACAGGTGATATAAGATGGAAGAGATTTTGTGCAACGTTGAATTAGTAAAGGACAACAACGATTTCGTAGCTAGGATACAAAGCGACCTCGGCGGTATGAGAGAATACAAGTCATCAAGTTTCGAAGAGGTACTGGAACAGCTTATGATCGATCTGCAGGAAGAGTTCGAGTCGCTCTGAAAGAGGTGGATGCAGTGGCTGACCATATCAAACAAGTAATAGACATTTTGGACAATCTGGCCGAAGATACTTCGGTCCCGCGTAATATAAGGAAAGGCGCTGCCGACGCTAAGATCAGGCTCATGGACACGAAGGACGCGATGGACGTACGCGCTACAAGCGCCATAATCATACTCGACGACCTTGCGAACGACCCGAACATCCCGCTCCACGGAAGGACGCTCATCTGGAACGTCATAAGCCAGCTTGAGGTCCTGAACGCTCAAGGCTGAAGTTATAATCTCAGATGATCTCGAGGACTTTTAAGGTCCTTCCAAATTTCGTCTCCTTTGCGGGAGGCTCATTCACACTCTGCTGTGCAGACCGCACTGCTGGCTGCGGAAGGACTTCTCAATAAGGAACATATCCCGCCCGGATTACTCAATGCGGCAGGCAGCAGGATTCACTCCCACTCTATCGTCGACGGGGGCTTGTTCGTTATGTCATATACGACACGGTTGACCTGGTCCTCCATGGTGTCTGTGATCCTTGTCGATATGGTGTCAAGCACATCCAGAGGGATCTTTGAATGGGTTGCGGTCATGCCGTCCCTGGAAGAGATAGCTCTGATCGCGATGGTCCTGCCGTATACTCTTTTGTCTCCTTGTACCCCAACCGATCTTATCGGCAGGAGGACCGCGAAATACTGCCAGGGGAGCGTCATCTTCCCTTCGGCCGCGGCCTTATTGATCTCATCCTCGACGATGAAGCATGCTTCCCTTACTATGGCGATGTTCCTCGGGTTGACCTCGTCCAGGCACCTGACGGAAAGGGCTGGGCCCGGGAACGGCTGCCTTTCTGAGGACCTTATTCCTAATTCTCTCGCGATCTCTCTGACATCCTCTTTGAACAGCTCCCTCAGCGGTTCGACGACGGTCATCCCCATATCTTTCGGAAGGCCGCCTACGTTGTGATGGGATTTTATCGTATCTTTCCCATCCTCCCCCGATTCTATTACATCGGGCGCGATCGTTCCCTGAACGAGATACTCTGCGCCGAACTTCTTCGCTTCCCGCTCGAATACCTTGATGAACAGCCAGCCGATGGTCTTCCTTTTAGTTTCCGGATCTCTGATGCCGCTCAGAGCGCTGAAGAACTCCTCCGACGCATCGATTATCTTATAATTTATCTTCATCTCCTCAAGCATGATCCGGACCTCTTCGGTCTCTCCTTTCCTCATCAGCCCCGTGTCGACATAGATCGCAAGCAGCCTGTCGCCTACGGCCCTGCTTGCCAGTACGGCGGATACCGTACTGTCAACTCCGCCTGAGCATGCTATTATCGCTTTACCTTGTATCTTCTCTTTGAGTCCTTCGACCGCCCTTACTATAAAAATATCAACGCCTGACATCTGAAACCGCCTGCTCTGAATCTGCTTCTACTTTCTCCGCCATCTCTTTCCTGTATTCCTTCATTTTTTGTGAAAGCTCCGTGTCAGAAAGGCCCAATATCTCTGCGGCAAGGATCGCCGCGTTGTCGCCTCTGTCGAGACCGACTGCGGCAACCGGTATCCCCGGAGGCATCTGTACCACCGAAAGCAGAGCGTCGAGGTTCACGCTTCCGCTGACCGGGACACCGATGACCGGCCTGCAGGTATGCGCCGCAACTACCCCCGGCAGGGCGGCGGATAACCCGGCGATCGCGATGAACACGCCGGCGTCGGATGATTCCACAATGGTCTGGACCCTCCCCGGCGTCCTGTGCGCGGACGCCACCACCACCTCATGATCTATATCAAATCTCTTAAGAAGGGCCGTAGCCTTCTCCGCCACCGGCAGGTCGCTTTTGCTGCCCATAATGATGAGAACCTTTCGCATTGAAGGGACCACTCAATTAAAGAATAAAAACCCACCGAAAAGAATATCGGGGGAATGGGTTTAGATGAGATTTCCGCCGTCTCAGCTTTTGAGCACTACTACCAGGAATATGCCTATGGCGATGAGGGCTCCGATCAGGACGGCTATCAGGTTGATGAGCGCATCGTACAAGACATCCCATGCGGGGACGCTGCAGAACGGCTCTATGTCGCTGAACGCCACCAGATATGCCCATACGACGCCGACGATCAATCCAACGGCGCATATTATCCCGCCGTAGGCCCTGTTCTTTCCGGCTCCGAAATACGCCGAGAAAATACCCGCTATCACCATTACCAACGCAAACACAAGAATGATGACCGTCAGGAAATTCCAGATCTCAAATTCCATTTTCTAAACCTCCGTTTCGATTCGCGATCACGAACATTACTGGCGGTGATAGACGGTTGTTATTATTAAACTTTTTACATCATCTGCCGGCGCCGCCAGAGGTGTGCTGGATTTCCGTCCGGTCAGCGGATAGCCGCCGGGTTCGGCGGTGGCGCCCGCCGCCGGAAGCGGGGCTGGGTCTGCGGGGAAGGATGTGCGATCTTGACCGCCTGGCCGATGTTTCAAAGGACGGTCGCGATCAGCTGTTCGTTTTCTACCGTCAGTATGAAGTCATATCCCCCGGCGCTGGCCGCCGTGTATACCGGATGGGTCACCGACCCCGTGCCGGCGTCGATCAGAACGATGATGTCCCCAGGTTCCAGAGGAGGCAGGTCGGCGCCGTCAATGAGTACCGTGGCATTGCCCAGGTTCGCATTGCCGGTTATGACGGAATACTGCATCGACTGATCCAATGTGCCGGAGAAAACGATCACGGACTCCGTGCTTGTGCCGATGCTGAAGTCGCCGTTGATCATACTGCCAGCCATAAAGATAATGCTGTTCTGAACATCAAAGAGGAGCACACTGCCGAAGATCATGCCGCCGTTGATGACCGTGACAGATTCCGTACCGTTTCCCGCATCAATGGCTATGCCGTTCATATCGGCGGCGATCATGCCGGAGTTGTCAACAACGCCGCCGGCATACAGCCTGATGCCGCGGGATCCGCCTTCGATCGTGCCTGCGTTGGAAATTACAGGAGCATCTCCAAAGGCAACGATACCGTTGCCGAAGGGGTCCGTCCCGATTATTGTACCAGTATTGGTAACCGTACCGCCTTTATTGAAGTCTACGCCGCTCCATGTCCCTTGAATGGTACCGGAATTTATGACCACAACCTCGATGCTGGCGTAAATGCCGTCGCAATAGTCATCTATGCAGCGGATCATGCCGGAGTTATCGATCGTGCCGCCGTAACCGATATAGATGCCGTAACTGCCGCCCTCTATGACGCCTGTGGCGCGGTTGGTGATGTTGGCGGCAACGACGTCGGCTTCGACGCCGCGGTCCGTGCCGATTATCCTGCCGGAGTTATCGATGACGCCTCCGGCGCAAAGGCTGATGCCCGTGTAGCCGCTCTGGATGATGCCTGCATTTGTGATCTCGGCATAGGCAAAGGAGTTGATGCCGTATGTGTAGGCCCCGGTGGTGGTTATAGTGCCATAGTTATCAATTATGCCGCCGGCTTCAAGCAGAATACCGTCCGAACCGCCTTGGATCGTGCCTGTGACGCCGTTGGTTATCACTGCGGCGCCGGATGCATATATGCCGCTTGAGGATGCGGCTGTTATCGAAGCCGTGTTTACTAGGACGCATCCTTCGGCGAGTGATATGCCGGCGCTGTCGGTGACCGCTATCTTGCCGGCCTCATCTTCCGACAGAGCAAAGACAGACAGGCTGCCCGTTTTGACGGTGATGCTGTTGGCCGCTCCGGTGACGGTCAGTGTAAGGCCGTCGCCTAAGACCAGATTGACGTCGCCCGATATGACAAGGGAACTTGTAAGGGTGATGTCCTCGCTCATGAAGTACCAGCCTTCGCTCGGACCCGTATCGTCCAGAGTATACGGCGCGGCTGTGAAATAAGCCTGGTTGATCTCCTCCGCATCCGCCTGGAGTCTCATGAGGCCGCTCATGTTTATGTAATGGAAGCCTTCCGGAGGCATCACGAAGGCGGAGGTCTTCGCTATCAGTTGTTTGTTCACCACCAATAATGTGAAGTCGTACCATGTGGAGTTGACCGCATTGTTCACCGGGCTGGTGACCGACCCTGTGCCGGCGTTGATCAGAATAACAGAATCCCCCTGACTGAAGGAGGATGGAATGCCGGCGCTGTCGATGAACACAAAGGCATTGCCGATGTCCACGTCGCCGGTTATGATCGAATACTGCATAGACTGGCTCAATTCGCCGGAGAAAACGATCGTGGACTTTACGTCTGTGCCGATACTGAAGTCGCCGTATATCTTACTGCCTGCTCTAAGCACGACATCATTCGGCGCATTGGGCAGGAATACGCTGCCGGTGATCGTGCCGCCGTTGAAGAGGACAACGGCACCCGTACCATTTCCCGCATCGACGGCGCTGCTGTCGATGTCTGCGGCGATGGTGCCGGTGTTGTAGATAGTGCCGGCCGGGAGGCTGACGCCTATGCTGCTGCTTTGGATGTTGCCGGCATTTGTGATCTCAGCATAGGCTGCGGAGCTTATGCCGCAGGCAATGGGCCCCGTGACTATAATCGCGCCATAATTGTCGACTGTTCCTCCGGCGGCTAGCAGGATACCGTCCGAGCCGCCCCTGATGATTCCAGTAACGCCATTGGTTATCGCGGCGCTGCCGGATGCATATACGCCGTATCCGCCCGGCGACAGGGAGGTTATCGAGGCAGTGTTGACGAAACTGCAGCCTGCTGCAAGAGATATGCCGCTGCCGCTGATCACCACTACCTTACCGGCTGCGCCCGCTGACTGAGCGTAGACCGACAGGCCGCCGCTTTTGACGGTGATGCTGTTGGCCTCTCCCGTGACGGTCAGCGTGATGCCGTTCCCTAAGATCAGATTGATATTCCCTGATGTTACCAGGGGGCCGGTAAGGGCGATATCGCCGTTAATGAAGTACCATCCTTCGCTAGGGCCCGTATCGTCCAGCGCATAAGGTGCGGTCTCGAAATATGCCTGATCGATCTCCGCCGCACTCGACCGATACTCCACGGCGCCGTTCACATCCAGGTAGGGCACGCTGTCCCCCAATGCCGGCGTCTGAGGTATTTTCTCTTCCGACTGTAAATTCTCTTCCGGCTGTAAGAACACTATCGCCCCCACGATGAGTACCGCCGCGACCGCCAACACCGAGAACGCCGCTTTGCCGGGCGTCACGTGTTCCGATATTTTTGTCTTTATGACGATGGTATCTCCTCCTTCATCAATCCGTATGTGTCAGCCGTATCGGCTGTTTCATAACCGCTCTATATAATGGTATTTCATTTGTATACATAAATATGTAACTGAAACAATTTCTATATTGAGACCGAAACTGCTTAAATAATGGACCTCAGTGATCGGGGCCTTTGGATATGCGCGTTCGATCACCTGGGCGTTACCCTATTAGGGGGGCTCATTGCTACCAGTTGTTTGTCTTCCACCGACAATGTGAAATCATACACGCCTACGCTGATGTTGATGTTCGCCGGATCGGTGACCGACCCTGCGCTGGCGTTGATCAGAATGACAGTGTCCCCTCCTACCAAAGAAGACGGCAGACCTGTGCCGTCAATATCTATCACAGCGTTGCCGATGTCCGCATTGCCGACTATGACCGAATATTGCAGCGACGAGTCCAACACGCCGGCGAACGTGAGTTTGGAACCCGCGTTTGTGCCCATGCGGAAGTCACCGTCTATTTTGCTACCGGCCATAAAAGTTATGTCGTTCGCCAGGTCGGGAAGGGATACGCTGCCGGTGATCGTACCGGTGTTTATGAGGGTGACCGGGGCCGTGCCATGTCCCGCCTCGACGGCATTGCCGTTTGCATCGGCGGAGACGATCCTGCCGAAATTGTCAACAGCGCCGCCTGCGTCCAGCCTGATGCTGCATGCTCCGCCTTGGATGAGGCCGGTGTTGAAAATGGTGACGGCGGTGCCGGAGGCGGCGATACCATTGCCATTGATGTCCGCGCTTCTTATTGTGCCAAAGTTTTCAACAGTGCCGCCGCCGGTGAGATCTACGCCGCTCCAAGTGCCTTGGATGATACCGGAATTTATGATCATGACATTGTTGCTGGCATATATGCCGTCGCTGTAGAGGTCCGTACAGCGGATCATGCCGGAGTTGTTGACAGTACCTCCGCGGCCGAGAGAGATGCCGCCACCGCCGCCCTCTATGGTGCCCGCGGCTTTGTTGGTTATGTCGGCAGTATGGTTTTCGACCTCTACGCCATGATCCGTACCGATGATCGTGCCGGAGTTTTCGATAACACCGCCGGCATCCAGGAGTATGCCTCTATAGTTGCTTTGGATCCTGCCGGAGTTCGTGACATCGGCATATGCAAGGGTCTGAATGCCGTAGGCAAAGGCCCCCGTGGTGGTGATCAAGCCGAGATTATTAACGGTGCCGCCGGCTTCAAGCATGATCGTATCCGAGCCGCCCCTGATGATGCCGGTGACGCCGTTTGTTATTGCGGCGGTGCCGGATGCATGTACGCCGTGGCCGTTCGGCGATGCGGATGTGATCGAAGCTGTGTTGACAAGGCCGCAACCGCTGGCCAGGGATATGCCGTTGTCGTCGGTGACCACTATCCTACCCATCGCTCTCTCTGATTGGGCATAGAACGACAGGCTGCCTGACGTGACGATAACGTTGTTGGTCGCTCTTGTGACAGTCAGCGTGAAACCGTCCCCTATGATCAGATGGACATCGCCGGATATTGTGAGAGGATTTGTAAGAGTGATGTTACCCTTTACGAAGTACCAGCCTTCGCTCGGGCCTGAACTGTCCAGCAAATACGGCGTGAGTGCAAAATAGGCCTGATCGATATCCGTCGCATTCAGCTGGTATCCGACTGTACCGTCTGTGTTAATGTAGGGGATGCCTTCTGCGGATAACGTCTGAGGCGATTTATCCCTCTGCTGCAAAAATACCGCTCCTGCAACGACCAATACTGCCGCGACCAGCAACACCGCCAACATCAGATTGCGGGGCATTCCCGATTTCAGCATGTTCCCATTCACTGCGACGGTCCCTCCTCATTTTCACTATAATATGTTTCAGCACCGGCTGTTAGCACGTCTACATGTGTATTTCATTTGTATACTTAAATATATTACAACGGACTTGATTCCCTGTCGGCCCGGGCCGCGCGGTCCCGCACCGAAACCCAGCCACAGATGTGCCGTTCCCGCCGCCCGTATGCTTTGCCGGCCTGATCCCGGCACGGAAGGGCAGCATATCCCCCAATGTGAGGCATACGCCAGATAAATAAGATAATGTGTTATATATGAAACAGTTATCCTAATTAAATCAAACCCTAACATTTAAATATAATATGTATCTACCTTTCTATATAAGGTAGGACCTTTCTTAGAGGAATAATAAATGGAATTTTTAGGGATCGCTGATGGGGCCGCAGACAATGGCATTGTCATCGTAATAGGCACGAAAGACATCCCCGATATAGGAAATCCTGTTTTTGATTCCAAAAAAAATAAGATAGGGACTGTCAAACGCATATTCGGACCGATCGAAGAACCGTTCATCACGGTGGCGGCCGACGACGCCGTTGTCCTGAGCGGGCTGAAAGGTAAGGAACTGTACATAACAAGGAGAGCTCGAAATGGCAAAGACAAAAGAAGGAACAGAAGAGATTGAGGCTTGCCCCGAATGCGGAAGCCACCATCTTGTTCGCGACTATGAGAGAGGGGAGCTCCTGTGCGAGGACTGCGGATTGGTTTTGGATGACCAATTCATAGATCAAGGGCCGGAATGGAGAGCCTTTGACGTCGAGCAGGGAGAGAAGAGAGCGCGCACCGGCGCCCCGATGACGTATACCATTCATGATAAGGGTCTATCGACCGAGATCTCCTGGAAGAACAAGGACAGCTACGGTAAGAGCATCCCCACCAGGAACAGGGCCCAGCTGTACAGGCTCAGGAAATGGCAGAGGAGGATCCGCGTTTCCAATGCCACGGAAAGGAACCTCGCTTTTGCGCTTTCCGAACTTGACAGGATGGCGTCCGCAATGGGACTTCCGAGGAACGTCAGGGAAACGGCGGCCATGATATACCGGAAAGCGGTCAACAAGAACCTGATCAGAGGGAGGTCCATCGAAGGAGTGGTCGCAGCATCTCTATATGCAGCGTGCAGGCAGTGCGGCGTCCCGAGGACACTCGACGAGGTCGCCGGTTCGAGCCGCGTCGGAAGGAAGGAGATCGGCCGCACCTACAGGTTCATGACCCGCGAATTGAAGCTGAAGCTCATGCCCACCAAACCCCAGGACTACGTCCAGAGGTTCTGCTCCGAACTGAAACTGAGCGGAGAGGTCCAGAGCAAAGCCGCCGAGATACTGAAGGACGCATCCGAAAAAGAGCTCACCTCTGGAAGGGGGCCCACGGGTGTCGCCGCTGCGGCCATCTACATCTCATCCATCCTCTGCAACGAGCGCAGGACCCAGAGAGAGGTCGCCGACGTCGCGGGGGTCACCGAGGTAACCATCCGCAACAGGTACAAGGAACTCACGGAGAAGCTCGGCATCGAGATCGCACTCTGACCCAAACACCTTCGAAAAACACTTTTCTGCTTTTTTGATTATGTATTCAATCTAAAAGGACTCTGCTTTTATTCGATCTCGGCCATTATTTCCTCGCAGGCACTTCTTAATTCGGGAATCTTCTCCACTATTGTGTTCCATAGGGCGTCTGGCCGCACGCCGCCATAATTATGAACGATGACGTTCCTGAATCCTATTATTCCTTTCCAGCGTATGTTGTCATTGCTGCTCCTTGTCTCCGGCGATATGGACTTTACTAACTCCCCTATCTGCAGAATATAAAAAGCGCAACTGCTTTGATATATGTCGCTTGCGAGGAAGTCCTCTTCATCTCCACCAAAGAAGGTGACACAGTCATCTATTTTATTGCAGTAGGCCAATATCATTTTTATCAAGGCCGCATCATTCTTCATAGACAACCACGCCTTCGGATAGTATGCTGCTGAGAAGATCGGGATTTGCTGCTTTAATGTCCACAAGGTCTATTTCCGACCCCACTGCATCCTGGAGGTCTAGGAAGAATTCAGATAAGACAAATAGGTCCCTTATCTTGCCAAGCTCGATACAGAAATCATAATCGCTGCTTTCCCCATAGTCCCCTCTGGCGACCGAACCGAAAAGATATACTTTTCCCACACCGTACCTCTCTGCCACTGGAGTAACTATGGACCTCAGCTCATCGATGGAGTGTCTTTTTTTGGTTGCCGGGGACATGATATTATATCTGCCGCGCACTCTTTATAATTTCCTTTAGAGCCTCCCTGTGACAGAATGCTATGTCGCGCTGACAATACCCATGTATTGTCATTAAGCACCTCGAATGAACCACACAACAAATGAATCATTTGATCCGTTACCCGTTCCAGAAAACACGGAATCCGTCCCCGCATTAGGAGAGGGTGTTCCTCCTTTCACGGCCTGAACCATTTGAATTCCAAATATTCCATCGGGTCCCCTGTCCGGCAAAAGAGTATCTCTTTTTTCACTCCACCGGACAGTCTGACGGTCCTGGATATCTCCGGCCACATCATAACTTTGTCTCTGGGAACGGAATGCACCAGGTATTTTGCGTGGCCCTCGTCGGGCGACCCCTCGTACACTCTGAAATGCGCGCCGTACTTGAATCCGGTCTTTACGACCATTCCTCTCCTCTTGAGGTCCCCGAACGCATCGAGCCTGAGCCCGAACTCCTCCTGGGTCCTTGCTCCGAGTTCCGCTATCTCCTCCGCGGACATCCTGTCTCCTGACTGGGACGTTACCTCGATGTCCCCCATCTCCATAAGGAAGCAGCATTCGATGAGCGACAGCTGAAGAACGCTGCCCATCATTTTCCCGTAGAATCCTTTTCCCCTCAGATGCTCGATCTGACCTTCTTCGAACACCAGCACCCTTTCTCCCATCTGAACGCCTTTTGCGGCATACTTTGACGATGTGTGGAAAGCGCTGCCGCTCAGATTCTTTGTGGACATGTGATAGTATGTTATGTCGCCTTCCTCGTCCACGACCCCATAGAGAAGCTTCTTCCCCTTGCTTTCGGTATGCGACACCTCTTCCGAGAAAGTTTCCAGATCCAGGGTCTCTCTTTCGGAGACCGCCCTTACGAGATAAAGCGGACGGGAGTTGCTCATCGTGGAACCCCTGGGGAAGACCGAAAGGTCGAAAAGGCCGCTTTCCGCCTTTACGACGAAACCGCGGTTCCTCATATCGCGGTATACCAGATAAGATATGTCGAACTTGTCGAACTGTGTCGAAGAATGCCTGAATATCTCCCCGAATGGCATCGGCGAGCCATCTTTCATCACCTGGAGCCTTTCGCATTCCACCAGGAACGTCGCTTCGATAAGATCCAGCTCCAGACCGCCTCCTCTCATCGGATAACCGAAGTTTCCCTTGTTGTAAAGTTGGGTCCCCTCCTTCTGATCCTCAATGACCACTGTGTCTTCGCGCAGTTCCCCGGGCATATGCATCAACAGAAATCTGTTCATATTTTATTGTTCTGCATCTTTTATCAAAAGAAACACATTTTGTTTGTAGGTTTCGCCTGAAATTGCATACAAAGAATATTTATTTGCGTAGGGCGATTAATCCATTGGCAGAGGAATAACGATCCCCAAGGGGACCGGGTCCTTAACGCGGACCAGGCGAAAAGGTCCGTTTAAGGGTCTTTGATAGTGACCGTAACGATCACTTCGCCAACCCGAATACGAACAATGACGGAGCCATTGCGCTTTTCGGTTGTTATAAAAACACCTCCTGCCTGATGGTCCCGGTTCGCCGTCTCTAGGAAGACTCCGAACCGGGCTTCCCATCCAACGGCAAAGAAACAAACCCCTGCGCGGTTATATATGTCTTTATAGGGGGTCTCCGAATCTTCCGAAAGTGACTTTTGCGCACCGCCGTTTTGAGTCTGTGTTGCAGTGGGTCGCATCGCATCTTTCCTTTTTATTAAATGTGTTTAAAATATGATTGGAATTTAAAGAAATAATGACAATGTAATAAAAATCGAACAGTCTGGGTATTAAAAATAAAGGCAGGCGGTTTCCGCCTTGTTTTTGTTGTTCGTTCACTTTTGATCAGAAAGACGAATCCTGCATCGTCCCATCCAGGTACTGCTCGTATCCGTATAGGTCCAGCATCCCGTGTCCCGACATGCAGAACACGATCGTCTTCTCCTCTTTGGTCTTCTTGCACTCGAGGGCGATATCGATGGCCGCTTTCACCGCATGGCATGACTCCGGCGCCGGGACCATACCTTCCGTCCTTGAGAAGGTCATCCCAGCTTCGAACGTCTCCAGCTGTTCATAGGCCCTGGCGGTTATCAGCCCTTTGTCCATAGCGGCGGACACAAGCGGGGCCATCCCATGGTACCTCAGCCCTCCGGCGTGTATCCCTTTGGGAATGAATTCCTGTCCGAGGGTGTACATCATCAGCAGAGGGGTGAATCCCGCCGTGTCCCCGAAGTCGTACTTGAACTCCCCTTCCGTAAGGGACGGGGCGGCCTTCGACTCCGCTGCAATGAACTGACAGTCTGTCTTGCCTTTGATCCTCTCTCCGAGCATAGGGAATGCAAACCCTCCGAAGTTGGACCCTCCGCCGGCGCATGCTATCATGTAGTCCGGATCTATCTCGCCTATCTTCATCTGCTCGATCGTCTCCTGACCGATCACGGTCTGATGGAGCATAACATGGTTGAGCACGCTTCCCAGCGAATAACAGATATTCGGGTCCTTCGCCGCCATCTCGCAGGCTTCGGATATCGCTATCCCCAAAGATCCGGTCGTCTCTGGATGCTCCTTCAGGACCTTCTTCCCGAATTCGGTCTGTGGGCTCGGCGAAGCATGAACCGTCGCGCCGTATGTGCGCATGAGGGCCTTCCTCGTCGGTTTCTGTTGGTAGCTGCCCCTGACCATGAACACTGTGCAGTCGATATCGAACAGGTTCGACACCATCGACAAGGCGGTTCCCCATTGGCCCGCGCCGGTCTCCGTGGTGAGCGTGTGTATCCCCGCCTCCGCGTTGAAATATGCCTGCGCGAGGGCGGTGTTGCCCTTGTGGCTTCCGAGGGGGCTCATATCCTCTCTTTTGAAGTATATCTTTGCAGGTGTTTTGAGATGTCTCTCAAGCCTGTATGCCCTCTGGAGCGGTGCCGGGCGGTTGAGGTAGACCAGATTGTCCCTCACTTCCTCAGGGATGTTGATATAGCGTTCGGTCGAGCCTTCCTGTCTTATGATCTCTTTGCAGAAGATCGCTTCGAAATCCTCCGGCGAGGCGGGTTTCTTTGTTCCGGGGTTGAGCGGAGGCTCCAACTGCCCTATGTCTGCTGCAAGATTATACCACTTTTTGGGTATCCCTTCCGGCGGCAGATCTATCCTTATGTCCTTTGGGATTGCCATGTTCGGATGATTATATCCATCTATTTAATAATGTGTACATTGATGTATATTATTATACATCATATCTAATAATAAAACAACTCGCGGACACAGTGTCTCATTTACAGTTGTTTCAAAAAAGCAGCCATTGTCACGCACTGTTTAAATACAACATGTACATTAACTACTAGTTAGTAACCATAAGTTAACAACCAAGTGATAATATGAACAACATCGATACGATCCTGTCGGTCATAGAGAACCCCACAAGACGGAGGATACTTACGGCGCTCGTCAGGGAACCCCATTATCCTTTACAGCTTTCGAGGGAGTTGGGAGTGAGCCAGCAGGCGATAATGAAGAATCTGGACATCATGGAAAGGAGCGGGTTGGTGGAGAGCCGGAGAGAAAGCAGCGATAAGGGTCCGTTCAAGACCGTCTACCGCCCCACATCAGAGTTCACGCTCACTGTTGACCTGCGCAACGGCATGTTCAGGGCCACGCTCTCTGAGCCGGATCGCGTGGAGGCGGCCCAAAGGAACGACGACATGGAGCTTGAAGAGATCAGAGAGAGCCTGTCGGAAATAGACAAGAGGATAAGCGAGTTCGATAAACTGAGGGAAGAGATGATCGAAAGACGCAACGTGATGATCCGCTCATTCATGAGCGGTCCCGTCGCCGGCGGCCTCGACTATCTGGAGAGAAGCATGCTCTACGAAATGCTGAACTCACCCGGCCACGACATAATGGAGGTCTCCCGTGACATGGGCGTCAGGGAGGACAGGATGACGAAGATAATGAATGACATTGAATGCAGATGCAGGGATTTTAGAGAAGGGATGAAAGATGAGTAATGATAAAGCAATAAAGGTCGCGGAATTGAAACCGGGGGAGACCGGGAAAGGCATCGCAAGGCTTGACCCGGAGCTCATGGACATATTCGAGCTCAAAGCCGGCGACATAATACAGATCGACGGTACGAAGAAGACGGTCATCAAAGTGCTGAGGGGCGCTCCCGAGGACGCCAACCGCGGGATAATAAGAATAGACGGCTCCACCAGGCGCAACGCTGGCACTTCGATAGACGAGCGCGTCGGAATAAAGAAGATAGCCGCAAAGAACGCAGAGAAGATCACATTCTCGCCGACCGAGGAACTGAGGCTTCAGGGCGGGGAGGAATACCTCAGTAAGGTGATGGAGGGAAGAGTATTCGCAAAAGGCGACGTGCTGACGCTCAACGTGATGGGTAACAAGATAGACCTGGTCGTGACCTCATTCTCGCCTTCCGGCGACGCCGTGATCATGATGTCTGGGACCGACGTAAAGGTATCCGATAAGCCGGCGTCGGCGGCCAATCTGGACGTCCCGCAGGTCTCGTATGACGATCTCGGCGGACTCGGCAACGAAGTGGCGAAGATCAGGGAAATGATAGAACTGCCCCTCAGGCACCCGGAACTGTTCAAAAGACTGGGCGTGGAGGCCCCGAAGGGAGTCCTCCTGCACGGCCCCCCGGGAACGGGCAAGACCATGCTGGCCAAAGCCGTAGCCGGAGAGACAAGCAGCAATTTCATATCAATTGGCGGGCCGGAGATAATGAGCAAGTTCTACGGCGAATCCGAAGGCAAGCTCAGAGAGATCTTCAAAGAGGCCGAGGAGAACGCGCCAAGCATCATCTTTATCGACGAGATCGATTCGATAGCGCCAAAGAGGAACGAGGTCACAGGAGAGGCCGAGCGGCGCATAGTCGCGCAGCTCCTGTCCCTGATGGACGGCCTGAACTCCAGAGGGAAGGTCGTTGTCATAGGAGCAACGAACCGCCCCAATTCCATTGACGAGGCCCTCAGAAGGCCCGGAAGGTTCGACAGGGAGATCGAGATAGGGATACCGGACAGGGACGGAAGGTTCGAGATCCTGCAGATCCACACAAGGGGAATGCCCCTTTCGGACGATGTCGACCTGAAGAGACTCGCAGACCGCACCCACGGTTATGCCGGAGCGGATATCTCAGCCTTGTGCAAAGAGGCGGCGATGGCCGCCCTTAGGCGCATACTCCCGCAGGTCGATCTCGATACGGAAGAGATACCGGTGGACATATTGGATAAGATCTCGGTGACGAAGGACGACTTCAAAGAAGCGCTGAAGGATCTTCAGCCTTCGACCATGAGAGAGGTGCTGATAGAGAAGCCCAACGTAAAGTGGGAGGATATCGGCGCGCTCGAATCCGCAAAGCAGGATCTGAAAGAAGCCGTAGAATGGCCGCTGAAGTTTGGAAAAGTGTTCGAACACATGAACGCCAAGCCTCCGAAAGGGATACTGCTGTACGGTCCGCCCGGCACCGGCAAGACCATGCTCGCAAAGGCCGTTGCGACGGAATCCGAAGCGAACTTCATTGCTGTGAAAGGCCCGGAGTTCCTGAACAAATGGGTCGGGGAGTCCGAAAAGGCCGTGAGGGAAACTTTCAGAAAGGCGAGACAAGCGTCGCCCTGCGTGATCTTCATGGACGAGATAGACTCCATAGCGCCGGAAAGAGGAACGGGCGGCGACAGCAATGTCACGGAGAGGGTGATATCCCAGATGCTGACCGAACTCGACGGGCTGGAATCGCTGAACGATGTTGTGGTCATAGCGGCGACCAACCGCCCGGACATAATGGACCCGGCCCTGCTGAGGCCGGGAAGGTTCGATAAGAGTATCTACATAGGGCCGCCGGACCGCGAGTCGAGGATATTGATCTTCGGGATACACACAAGAGAGAAGCCCTTGGCCGACGACGTGAACATCGACGACCTGGCTGATAAGACGGAGGGATGCACCGGCGCGGACATATCGGCCATATGCAACGAGGCCGTGATGACGGCGGTCAGACGCATAGTGAAGCCCGGAAAGACCCCTGCGGACGAAGAGATCAAGAACTGCAAGGTCGAGATGAGGGATTTCGTCTCGGCGGTCGATAAGTTCGGACCGCAGGCATCGCAGAAACTCAAAGAGTACGGATATCACAGCACAGGAGGGAACACAGATGGATACAGATGATGTGTGGAACGGCATCTTCGGAGGAAGCTTCGAAACAATGGCGAGGAAGCTGGAGAATATGTTCTCAGACATGGAGAACCTTCGGGGAACGAGTGTCAAGACCTACGGATACACAATGTACCAGGACTCCGACGGCAACAGACATGTGAAGGAGTTCGGGAACGCGGCGGATGACCGCAGGATGCAGTACGGCATCGGGGAGCCGCTTACGGACGTGAGTCTGGAGGACGGCGCGGTCAGGGCGGTGGTCGAGATCCCCGGCGTCTCCAAAGAGGACATAATGCTTGAGGGGACAAAGAGCACCCTTTCCGTAAGAGTCGACACAGACAGTAAGAAATTCGCCAGGACGCTGGCACTTCCCTGCGAGGTCGATCCGGACTCCGCGAAAGCGGAGTATAACAACGGGATACTGGAGGTCACCCTCGCTCCCATCGTCTCCTCGGATCCCAAGAAAAGGATCAGCGTCCAGTGACCGCCAGAGCGGGCATTAAACCATTTTCATATATTTTGTAAAGTGTCGTTTTATATAGAAGAACAACCTCTTTTACATTATGAGCAGAGAGGATCTCATCAACACCACCCGAGCTATATTAGCAAAGGCTGGATTCGACATTTCCTCATCCCTCAGCCTCCGCAGCATTTGCTTTGACATAGTCGGAAGAAAGGACGAAACGCTGCTCATCATAAAGATCCTAAGCAACGTGGACGCATTTTCCAGAGAGAATGCGGAGGATATGAAGGTCCTCGCGGATGCACTCAGGGCGACACCCCTGCTCATCGGCGAGACATCCAGCTCCGGGCCTCTCGAGGCCGGCATAGTATATTCAAGATTCAAGATCCCGATCATTTCCAACGAGACCCTCGGCGAACATCTGCTGGAGGAGGTCCCTCCCTTCATATTCGCGGCGCCGGGCGGCCTCTATGTCAAGATAGACAGCGGCATCCTCAAAGCGGCCAGGGAAAACGGAGGGATCAGTCTCGGCACCCTGGCCGAGAGCGCGGGGGTCTCCAGACGTACGATCCAGATGTACGAATCGGGGATGGGGGCGATGATCGACGCCGCGATGAGACTGGAGGAATTCCTCCAAGTACCGATAATAGAGCCGATCAATCCTTTTGAATACAAGAACGAAAAGAAGCCTGAGGAATATGAAGTGGCCACGGGGAAGCGGACCGAATCGAACGCGCTGAACCGCCTCATTGAGATAGGGTTCGCGATAACTCCTGTCACAAAGAGTCCTTTTGAGGCCATAAGCAGAAGCAGACAGACGATATTCCTCACGGGGCTCGGCGTCGATGAGGAGAAACTCATCCAGAAAGCCATGATCGCCTCGGAGATATCGAAGATAGCGGGCAAGCATTCCCTAATAATCGTTGAGAGGGAACGCTCAGCCGAGAACATCGACTCCACTGCAGTGGTGACGAGCGAGGAACTCAAAAAGATAGACGATCAGGATGCCCTTACCGATCTGGTACTTTCAAGGAGCACTAAAAAATGATCTCCCTCGATATCGGAAGGTGCAGGGTGGACATCCTTCCGATCGTCAAAGGCCTTGTGTCGGAAGCGGAAAAGGTCAGAGAGGCTTACGGAGGGTATGAAGCATACTCAGCCGCGCTGGGTATCGAGGAGATAATTGCGATAAAGCACCGGGATGAGATCGAGGACGTGCAGGAGCTGAGCGAGATCGATATGGTCTATGTCTATCATTTATCAAATTTCGGGGACATAGAATCACCTACTCCCGCATTCTGCGAATTGATAGACCTCTGCTTAAAGGACTCCATTGACGTGATACCGCTGGATATGAACAACGAGGAGTTCACCGAGATGTACATTAACACCGTGAAGACCCTGGAGTTCGTGAAAGAACACAGGCTCGCAAAGAAAGGCATGAAGCGCAGTTTCGATATGTCGTCAGCGGAATCGTTCGCCATTTCGTGGGATAGCTACCTGAACAAGGTCAAAGGGTATGAGAAAGTAAGCCAGAAGCGCGAAGAACACATTGCGTCGCAGATAATCGATATCGCGAAGTACAGACGCTCCTTGCTGGCAGTCGTCGAAGTGGAAAGGATATATAGTATAGTCGAGCATATCAGAAACGGTGGAAAATGAACGACGAGTGTCCGGAATGCAGAGATTATGCCGCCGACGGAAGACCCTTCTGCGGAGCATGTGGTCGTTCTTTCGAGGACATCATGCCCGACGAGGGGCTTTATGACTCGGCGGACGACGATCCCCTATACGACACGGATGATGTCGGTCCGGAAAGGACGCATCCTGATTTCATAGACATCTTCTTCCCGGTCCTGTGCGCATTCTTCATCTTCATTGCCGTTTTTGAAGCGATCGTCCTGGCGGTACACAGCGGAGATGTTTTCAGCTTCCTGTCAAACCTTAATGTCGGTTTCTATATTCTCACGCCTTCCCCTGAGATCATATTCCGCCTGCAAGGGTCTGCTATGCAGGCATATTGGGTAATCTTGGTCATTATCATCCTTCTGTGCGTGGCGGTTGCAATATGGAATTTCATCAAAACAATAAGAGATTCCGGCGGCGTCACCAGGCCCGGAGCTGTTGAGGGGACCGCTGTCTTTTGGGTCTCCATCCTTCTTTGTGCCTATGTTTTCGTCACCATCACGATCACGTACTTATTGCTGGCGGCCGGGAGCGGAGTAACGAGTCCCTTCTTTGGAGATGAAACCGCACAGATGTTCTTTTTTGCGAACGCCTCTGTCTGGGAGGAGATCATTACGCGCCTGTTGTTCATAGGGGTGCCGATGGCCGTCATCTCTCTCATCATTACAAAGAAAAAAGAGTCTCTGAGGTGTCTCCTCGGCGGATTCGGAATGAGCACGGCTGCGGTCATTTTCATAATAATTTCCGGTGCCATATTTGGTCTGGCACATTATTCAGGCTGGGATGACCAGGCCTGGAAGGTCATTACAACCGGCATGATGGGCATATTCCTCGGATATGTCTTCGTACGTTTTGGATTATATGCGTCGATACTCATGCATTTCATCATGGACTATCTTTCGTCCTTCTTATGGATCGGGGGCGCTGAGATCGATGCATTGGTAACTATGCTGATCTTCGGGGTCGGCTTTGTTGCCTTGTGCTACATTGTATGGAAACTGCTAATATCAAAAGAATCGATTGAGTCGCTTCCCCTGTTCCGGAACGGATACGGCGAAAAATGATCTTATCAGAACGAGTTGGAATAAGAATATATAACGCTGTTGAACATACTGGGGACGGTATAAAATGAGCAACGGATGTCCCAGGTGCGGAGAATATGCCGCTGACGGAAAATCATTCTGCGGAGCATGCGGAAGCCCTCTTGGAGGAATCAATACAGAAAGGCCACACCAGGGTCCGGTGAGCGGCGGCCCAGCACGCAGCTATCAACCTGCCGGGTCCGGAAGGATACAGCCCGGCCCCGTTGAAATCTTCCTCGTCATGGTGTGCATATTCTTTCTGTTCATTGTCATCTTCGAAACGATCACTATGTTTATACATAGTCCGGACATTTTCAGTTTTCTGTCGGATAAGAGCCTCTCCTTCTTTGTGTTAGTGCCTTTACCGAAAGTGATATTCTCCTTAGGAGGTCTGGCTCTGCAGATCTATTGGGCAGCAGTGGTCAGCATAATCCTTTCGTGCGTAGTAACCACTGTGCAAAAACTAATAGAGGCTGCAAGAAGTCCCGGAGGCATCACCAAGCCGGGCATCATTGAGGGGACCGCTGCCTTATGGGTCTCTGTCCTCTTTTGCGCGATGTTTGCCATCAGCTTCATTGTTCTGCTCGTACAATTCATGATAGGCAGCGACGCGACCACCCCTGATTTCGGGAGCAAGATAGAACAGATGTTCCTTTTGGCGGATGCCGCCGTCTGGGAGGAGATCGTTACCCGCCTGCTGCTCATAGGAGTGCCGATGGCTGTCATCTCGCTCATCATTACCAAGAAAAAAGAGTCCTTGAAGTGCCTCCTCGGCGGCTTCGGAATGAGTATGACGGCCTTTATCCTCATAATAGTATCGGGCGCCATCTTCGGTCTTGCACACTATTCCGGCTGGGACGATCAGGCATGGAAGGTCCTCACTGCCGGCATAACGGGTGCATTCCTCGGATATGTGTTCGTCCGTTTTGGACTGTATGCGTCGATACTCATGCATTTTGCGACCAATTATCTTTCGTCCTTCGATTGGATGGGGGTCAGCTGGATAGGCGGAGTGATGGTTCTGCTTATCGTTGTGGCGGGGTTTGCCGCTTTACTTTATATCATTATGAAGCTGGCCGGCTCCAGGGAATCGATTGATTCGCTCCCTATATTTTGGAACGGATACGCAAAAAAAGAATGATGTCTGACCACCATGCCTTCCAGTCGCCCCCGATGTGCTGATCTCTATTGGCCGAAACCGCTTCATTCACTTTATGCCAGTATGTCCTCAAAAGCCACAAGCTTCACATTACCCAGCTTGGCAGAGCGTTCCCTGCACTCCAGAGTGAATCCGTTCTTTGCAAAAAGATAGAAATATTTCTTTTCAAATTGGAACAGTTCGCTTCGTCTGATGAGCTTTTCAAGCACAGAAACGTCGACGTCCTCGTCCGTCCATCTGCATTCACAGAATATCGCCGAATCCTCTCTGTCCGCGGCTAAGATATCTATCTCGACCTCGCTCTTTGTCCTGGGGTCGTTTCCCCACCACCTCCCGATCTCTGTGAACGCTACCGGCACATCGCCGTCATGGTGAAGGCGCTGAAGGTATTGTATGCATATGTCTTCGAACACGGCCTCCATGAAGGACGGCAGCCGCTCCGATATGTTCTTGTACACCGCATCCGCCATTCCGTTCTGGATGGCTGAAAGATTGGGCGGAACGAAGCGGTACCAGAACCTTAACATATTATCGGCTACCGTGTAGATGGTCTTTCTTTGCGTTCCTTCCGTGACGGGCGTCTCTTTTTTTATGATGCCCAGCGAGATGAGGTTTTTCAGATAGGCCGAACAGACGCTGGTCTCCTCGCCCACTCTGTCAGATATCTCGGAGACTCTGGTGCTGCCGCCGGCGACCGCCGTGATGATAGCATTATAGATCGCCGGTTCGCGCACCTCATGTTTCAGCAGGTTGTTCGGTTCCTCGAATAGATATGAAGATGTTCTCAGAAAAGTGTTCTTGATGTTCTCTTCCACTGAAATGAAATCATACATCTGCAGAAGATATTGAGGCGTGCCGCCTGCGATGCCGTAGATCAATGCCATGTCTGTGTCAGAAAAATACCTGAAACACTGTCTGCTCTCAAAGAAATCAAACGGCAGTATCCTAAACAGCGCCGTGTGCCTCCCATTCAGAGGACTTTTGTGTCCCATTACCTGATACTCCATGAAGGGCGTGTCTGATCCGCACAAAATAAGGAACAGCTTGGATGTGCTCCTGTGTTTGTCTATCAGGATCTGCAGGAACGACGCGAATCCTTCGTAAGACCTCGCTAAGGAAGGGTATTCATCAATCACCAATATCAGACGTTTGTCCTTTGATAACATGAACACATATTCCAGCGCGTCCATGAAACTCCTGAATATAGGCGCGGGGCCGCGCCCGTAGACACAACTGAACGTGGCTCTGCTGAAGCTCTCCAGGTTCTGTTTGCAGCTTGTTTCCATGCCGGTAAAGAATATTGTTTCCTTGCCTTTGACGAATTCGTTTATCAATGCGGTCTTCCCGACGCGCCTCCGGCCGCATATCACGGAAAATTGGAATTCATCTGAATGATATAGCTTATTCAGCTCGCTGAGTTCCTTTTCACGGCCGACGAACATGTTTTTCACTTTTACTAATGTTAGATTTACTAAGATATAACATACTAAAATATGTATTAGTATTTAAATTAATTATGTTGATGGTTTTGCAGATTCCCGTTGATATTTTTGGAAGGACAATCACAATCTGCGCATGATCTCTTCCAATCGCTTCTTTGATTCAACAGCGGACCCCATGTTCCTGGATTCGATTATGTAATTGCCTTTGTAATCCTTCAGCCTTGACAGGACGCGCACAAAGTCGATGTTTCCGTCGCCGATCGTCATATGATCGTCATTCTTACCGACGTTGTCATGTATATGGATGTTCGCGATCCTTCCGTCAAATGCGTCAATGCACTCATCGATCATGCCCATCGTGTTCGCGTGGCCGATGTCAAAGCATATCGCCAGGTCTGTGCCGTCTATCAGATCCAGCAGCTCATCCGGGGTCTGTCCCATCATCACAGCGAACGACGGCATGTTCTCCACCGCGGCGGTCACTCCGTACTCTTCGGATGCTTTCTCTATCGTCTTCAGCGAGCATTTTGAAAGTTCTATTGAACGGTCCCTCACATCGTGCAGCACCATCGAGTATAATCCCGGATGGATCGTTATTGTCTTTATGTCCATGCGGCTGGCGTGATCCATCGTCTTTAGCATCTCCTCTACCGACGCCTCCCTGATCCTTTCGTTCAGGGATGCGATGTTGATGTCGCAGATCGGAGCATGTATGGAGTATCGCATTCTGTATGATCCTTTTATCTCATTGAACCTGGAAGAGAACTTGGCCACATCGTTCTCTGCTTCGGAGAATATTTCCCACAGCTCAAAATCCTTTGATACCATTTCCATGACCTTTTCAGGGTCCTCTGTGCCGAATTGTGTGCACGACATCCCTATCATGCCCTCACCTCTTCGCCGTCCACCGTTCTCGGCGCTATGCTGTCTATAGTTAACTCGGGATCATCGGTCTCAATGGTGACCCGCATTGTCCCCAGAACCGTATTTGGATCAGTGAACGAAACCTTCCCGACGAAAGCGACCTGCTTATTCAGATGCACCGTGATGGAACCGCCTCTGATCCCTTTGAACATCATCGACCTTGTGCTGTCCAGGATCTTTTGCTTACGTATCAGATCATGGAACCTGCCCGCGCTTGCCTTCCCTTCGAACCCGCTGCCGGTCTCTTCGAGCAAGGCGTCGGGGAAAATGTTCAGGATCGCCCCCCTTACCTTTTCCGGATCCTCGCTGGGACATACCGGACATGATATCGAAACCGTGACCATAATACGGGCAGGCATTGTGCGTATTTAACTGCCTTTGCGGAGCGGTTTCTGAGAAGAACTATCTTTTGTTTTAAGTCCAAGCATGAACAGAAAATAATGGATTCTGAATAATGTTCAGAAACTGCCAGGATATAAAACTGGCCTTAGCATCCAAGAATAAAAATACAGGTGGGCGGAAACAGCGAGCCCTTGCCCAGCGGGGCATTACGCCACCGACGTGCTCCTTATTGCCGCTGTTCCGCCTGATAAATTGTTTGGAAACTGTTTTTCTGCATTACGCAGATTTCTTTGTTAAATCGAAAACTAACTCGGCGACGGAAAAGTCCACGACAAATCTGTAAATTATGTGCGTATCGGATTCAATGTAGAAGTATAGTTTCGTTCCATCTATGGGGTCGACGTATTCCCACAACTCAACAGATATGTCGCCATCAATAGTGGTTATGGCGGTTGTTCCTCCTTTGTGCTCAGCATCGACCGGTAGCCCCTGGGGGAAATCGCTGATGAAGTACGTCGTGCCGCCGCCATATGCGGTGAAGTCATACATCACACCATACTGATCATCAACGCAGTCGGCCACACACACTATCTTTGCATCAAGTGTAAGTCCTTCTACTTTACAAACATAGTCATAAGTCATGCCGACTGACTTGGATTCTTTGTATGATGTTTGCCATTTGAGCTCATATCCCACCAATATTTGTGTCATGCTCATTCCCAGTAAGGATATTTCCTCCTTATACGGCAGTCCGTTCGAAGGGTCGACATATGCTTTAACCTGGGCCGTCATTCCAGATACTTGCTGGGTAAACTCCTGTATCTGAAGGGTCTTTTTGCCGTCGATCGTATCAAGCTCTTCTGTACCGGTAACCTTTACTGGTGTTCCTCCTTTCGGGGACATTCGATAGGCAGTGGTAGTTGACGCGTCTTCTACTTCTTTTTCCATGATCAAATACTCATCGGCATTCTGTCCGATGAAGTGTATTTCAAACATTCCGAGTGTTTCTCCGCCCATAGAAACCTCGTATTTCATCGTTGTTCCAGGTGCCACTTCTTCTTTTTCATTATCAGCGGACAATACAATGTACGCCACCGCGGCAGCGATGACCACAATGACCACTGCCGCGATCACCAGAATCGTGCTTATCCCGGCCCTGTCCTTTCGCATTCCCTTCATAAACTCCATCATAGATCCTCCTCACTGGATACAACCAAGAAGGGAGTTACACGTATATAGCTGGCATACTCGGCGCAAAAGCCCAGGCCTGTGGGCGGCTGATCCATTCCTTCTGCTTTGATGTCTTGTTCAAGATCTTGGTCATTTTGGGACCGATGCCTGCTCAGAAAATTTCCCCGGAACCATGTGTCAAAAGGGTATTTAGCGATGTACCGTATAGCGTATGTTATGAGGTCGGAGGTACTGAATGCGGCGGCGAGGAGGAACCTTTTCTTCTCCCCTGATGCACTAGAGATGGTGCTGTCAAACACCGATCCCATGGCCTTTACCAACACTATTCTGGCTACGCTTTCCGAGAGTTCCATGTTCATCGAGAAGAAGGACATTATGGGTTTCGCTGCCGGAGACGTCGCTATCGAGCCCGACAGGAAACCCGTGACCCCCAGGAACAAGAAGCACAGCGACATTAACGTCATTCCCGGAACGGATGTCACGGGAGATTCCACCTGCGAGGGTAAGATCACTGATTTTGCCGCTTATTTCAAAAGCAGGTTCTTCGCTCTTAAAAAGCTGATCGAAAAAAGAAGGGATTTCGGAACGTCCGTCCAAATAACCCGGGCGCTGACCCTCGGAAGGGAGACGCAGATAATCGGAATGATCTACGAAAAGAAGGAAACGAAGAACGGCCACACCACCCTGCTGCTCGAGGATGACTCCGGAACATGTACCGTGCTGATATCCAAGGATTCCCCCTGTTCCGAAGAGATGTTCGTCAATGACGAAGTGATAGGCATATCCGGAAAACCCTCGACAAGAGGGGACCTTTTCATCGCAGACAAGATATTCAGACCAGACATTCCCGCCGGACGGACATGGGTGCCGTCAGATTCGGTAGCCTCGGTTGCGTTCCTTTCGGACATCCATGTGGGAAGCTCCACTTTCCTGGAGAAAGAATGGAAGAGGATGATGAATTGGCTGAAAGCCAACTCCTATGACATGGACCTTGATTACCTCATACTCCCTGGAGATGTGGTCGACGGGATAGGGATATTCCCGGGGCAGGAAGAGGAGCTCAAAATAGCTGATATATATGGGCAGTATGAGGTGCTCGGAGAGTATGTCAAGGATATCCCCGATCATATCAAAGTGGTCATCCAGCCAGGCAACCATGACGCCGTGAGGCTGGCTGAGCCTCAGCCGGCACTGAACAGAATATTCACCAAAGGTTTTGATTCCAATGTGATCCTGGCAGGAAATCCGGTCGGCATGGAGATAGAGGGCAGGACCATCCTTTCTTATCACGGCAAGAGCATCGACGACTGGGTGGCAAGCGTGCAGAAGCTGAGTTACGACGATCCCATCAGCGTAATGAAGGAGATGCTGATCAGACGCCACCTCTCCCCCATGTACGGAGGGAAAACGGCCATGGCGCCGGAGAAGAAGGATTACCTGATCATAGAGAAGGCCCCGGACATATTCGTCTCCGGCCATGTGCACGGCGCTGGAAAGATGGATTACCGCGGCACCAAGATCATAAACGCATCCGCGTGGCAGGACCAGACCGAATACCAAAGGGCGCATAATTTTAACCCGAATCCGGCGATAATGCCGGTCGTCCACTTGGGCACGGGCGCCGTGAAGATGATGGATTTCACTAAATGAACGGATCTGTGTTTTAATAAACTTCCAGAAAAAAGAATTTGTTTTAAATGGTTTAAAGGGCGTAAACGAAGACCAGGACGATCAGGATGAAACCGAGGATGAGCATGAGGTACGCCGTGGCCCAGATGAATGTGAAGACCCTTCTCAGTTTTTTCGGGTCTTCGTTTATCTCGTTCACGCGCTCCTTGAAAGATCTCACTCTGCGGCCTCTCCTTTCTTCTTCAGGTGTTTGAGGCGGGTCGTGTTCTCCCTTTCCATCTCTTCGAGACGGAACTTGACGAACCTCTCCGACTCCTTGAGCTCGGGTATGATCTTGAACTCAAGGGCGTTGACCCTCCTCTTGGTCTTCTCTATCTCATCCAGCAGCTTCTTCATGGTGGTCTCGACCTCGGCCGCGCGGACCAGGGTGTCGAGGAGCTTCTCAAAGGCCATCGCGGCCTCTTCGATATAGGCGGACGTCTCGACCACACCGTATCCCTTTTCGGTCATCTTGGTGCGGATCGAAGTGGCCTCCACCTTAGGGACCATCATTCCCATTATGCTCTTACTGCCAAGTTTGACCTGCGGTTCCGTTTTGAGGGCGTATGCCGCGCTCTTAACGGCGATCTCCCCTTCGACAGCGCGCGCGATGGTTATCTTCTCCATCGCCGCCTCATAATCAGAGGAAACACCCTTACGCATCTTCTTGGCCTTTTCCAGAACCTCGAAGAACTCGATGATGAGGCCGTCCCTCTTCATCTTCATGATCTTGTATCCGCTCTCGGACAGCTTGATCTTTTTCTTGAGGTCCAGAAGGACCGAACGGGTCGGGGTGATATCTTGGCTTCCCATGTGCTCACTTCTTCAGATACTGCTCGATGTATTTACGGTCGATCCTCGTCAGCTGATCCACGTCAAGCTCTCTCATGATCTCCCAGGCGATCTCAAGGGTCCTTTCTATCGAACGGTCCTCATCAAGGCCCTGGCGGACGACGCGGTCCTCGAATATGTCCGCGAAGTCCAGGAACTTTCTGTCCTTTGCAGATAGCGAGTCCTTTCCGACGATGGCCACCAGGCCGCGGAGGTCCTTGCCTTCCGCATACGAAGCGTACAGCTGGTCCGATACCGCTTTGTGGTCATCGCGGGTCTTGCCTTTTCCGACACCGGAGTTCATCAGACGGCTCAGGGATGACGAAACGTTCACCGGCGGGTAGATACCGTTGCGGTGCAGTTCTCTTGAAAGAACTATCTGCCCTTCGGTGATGTACCCTGAAAGATCGGGGATCGGGTGGGTTATGTCATCGCCCGGCATCGAGAGGATGGGGATCTGGGTGATCGAACCTTTCTTCTCTTTGATTCTTCCCGCGCGCTCGTACAGCTGAGCAAGGTCGGTGTACATGTAGCCGGGGTATCCGCGTCTTCCGGGAACCTCTTCTCTCGCCGCGCCGACCTGACGCAGTGCTTCGCAGTAGTTGGTTATGTCCGTCATTATGACAAGAACCTGCATTCCGAGTTCGAACGCCATGTATTCCGCCGTTGTCAGACCGAGACGGGGCGTGACGATACGCTCGACCGCCGGGTCGTCGGCAAGGTTCAGGAAGACCACCGCGCTCTTCAGAGCGCCGGTCCTCTCGAACTCCTTCATGAACATCTGCTTCTCTTCGTTCGTTATACCCAGCGCGATGAACACCACCGCGAACTCCTCGTTCTCTCCGAGGACCTTCGCCTGCCTCGCGATCTGCAGGGCGATCTCATTGTGAGGAAGTCCGGCTCCCGAGAATATAGGCAGCTTCTGTCCCCTGACGAGGGTGTTCATTCCGTCGATCGTCGAAATGCCGGTCTGAATGAAATCGGCCGGACTGTCCCTTGCCCAGGGGTTGATGGCCGCTCCGACTATGTCAAGTTCCTTGTCGGGAACGATCCTTGCTCCTCCGTCGAGAGGCTCTCCCGCTCCGGACAGGACCCTTCCGAGCATTTCCTTTGAGACGGGCATCTTCATGGTGTCGCCGAGGAACCTCACGGACGCCTGCCTGTCTATGCCTGAGGTGCCCTCGAATATCTGGACGACTACGATCTCGTCGGATGTGTCGAGGACCTGGCCTCTTTTCATCGATCCGTCGGAAAGTCTTACGCTGACCATCTCTTGGTAGCCGACCGGTTCCGTCTTCTTGACAAAGACCAGCGGTCCGGCTATCTGGGAGACCGTCTTGTACTCTTTGGATACTTTTGCTTTTGACATTGTTCTCACGCCCTCAGTCCTTCGAACTGCTCCTCCATGTCCTTGGACACGGCCTCGAGTTCAGCGTCAACGTTCTCTTCATATTTGGCCTGGTTGAACCTCTGCCTCACCGGCAGGTACGCTATCTTGTCGACCTGCACTCCGGACGCGAGCGCGTTGGCCGCGAGATCCGAATATTTCTTGATGAGGGTCATCATAGTGTACTGTCTGCTTATGGGGCAGTACGCGTCCACGGGGTGGTAGGCGTTCTGCTGCAGGTATATCTCGCGGATCATCCTTGCGACCTCCAGCGTCATCTTCTGCTCGTCCGGCAGAGAGTCTGATCCGACCATCTGCACGATCTCCTGCAGCTCCGACTCTTTCTGAAGGACCTGCATCGCCCACGCCTTGAGGTCCGGGAAGTTCTCCGCCACATTCTGTTTGTACCAGCTGCTGAGCTGTTTATCGTACATTGAGTATGATGTCAGCCAGTTGATGGTTGGGAAGTGCCTCCTCTCTCTCAGTTTGGTGTCAAGCGCCCAGAACACACGGACGATACGCAGAGTGTTCTGCGTGACCGGCTCGGACAGGTCCCCTCCTGGAGGGGATACCGCTCCGATGACGGAGATCGATCCGGTCTCGCCGCCAAGTGCCTTTGCACGGCAGGCGCGCTCGTAGAATTCCGAGAGGCGGCCCGCAAGGTACGCGGGATATCCTTCCTCTCCGGGCATCTCTTCCAGTCTTGACGATATCTCACGCATGGCCTCCGCCCACCTTGAGGTGGAGTCCGCCATCAGCGAGACGTCGTATCCCATGTCTCTGAAGTATTCTGCTATCGTGATGCCTGTGTAAACGGACGCTTCTCTCGCCGCCACCGGCATGTTGGATGTGTTCGCGATCAGGACCGTCCTGTTCATCAGGGACTCTCCGGTGGTCGGGTCGACCAGTTCCGGGAATTCTGTCAAAACCTCGGTCATCTCGTTGCCGCGTTCGCCGCATCCTATGTATACCACTATCTCTGCATTGGAATATTTGGCCAAGGACTGCTGCGTGACCGTCTTTCCGGTGCCGAACGCGCCGGGAATGGCCGCCGCTCCGCCCTTCGCAAGGGGGAACATCGTGTCCAGAACCCTGAGTCCGGTGACCAGCGGTATGTCCGGCTGCAGCTTTTCTTTCACCGGTCTCGATACACGGACCGGCCATTTCTGCATCAGGCACACGTCCTGTCCGTCGACCTTCGCCACTACATCCTCGACAGTGTATTTGCCTGCGGATATGTCGCTTACCTTTCCTTTTCTGAATGTCGGAGGGACCATGATCTTGTGGAGCATCGGACCTTCCATGACGGTACCTATCACCTGTCCCGCCTCGACCTCTTCGCCGTTCTTTACGGTGGGCTTGAATTCCCACTTCTTCTCTCTTTCCAGTCCAGGTGCGGAAACACCGCGGAAGATGTAATCCCCCATTTTGTCCCTGAGAACGGGAAGCGGCCTCTGAATCCCGTCATAAACGGAGGTCAGAAGTCCCGGACCGAGTTCCGCGACAAGAGGGAGCCCGGTATTAGTGACCGGCTCTCCGGGTTTTACGCCCGAAGTATCCTCATAAACCTGGATGATAGAGTAGTCGCCTACGATCTTGATGACCTCGCCCATGAGACCTTCGTTCCCTACCTGTACCACATCATACATCTTGGGGGTGATCCCGGTTGCCGTCACCACAGGACCTGCGACCCTGTAGATTACACCTTTTGTACTCATTTACTCATCCTCTGTTTTGTATAAATCAACGCCAATTGCTCTTTTGACCTTCTCGCGAAGGTCGCTTTCGTCTCCGCCCACCGGTACGACCACGGGCCGGATTGAATCAAGGACCTTCGACCTCACGTTATGCGGGAGGTAGTTCAGATCCTCCGCATCGACCGCCAGGATGCCTATGTCGGCGTCTGACATGGCCGCCCCTATTACGTTCTGGTAGTTGCTTTCGTCCGCCACGAACACGCGCCTCAGCCCAGCCAATCTGAACCCCAGCACGAATTCCTCGCTGCCCACTACTGCTATCTCCATCAGATCACCAACAGTCCTTTGATTGTCTCTCTGTTCAGACCGCTCTGCGTTCCCCTGGCTATTATCCTGATGTTCCTGACCTCGTTCTCTTTGTTAATCATATAGTCGATCACCGGGGTCACGGACAGCGGATACAGGTGCGAGAACTTCTTCGCTTTCTTCATCTCGTATCTCTTAAGCGTCAGCACGGCATCCCTGATATTGCTGGCTTCCAGCGCGCCTCTTATCTCCTCGCCGAATTCGAGCTGAGACAGCTCGGACATCATCGAATCGATGGTCTCCGCGTTGGCCAGAAGCGCCAGTAGCCTCTCGTCTATCCTTCTCCCTCTGGGGATGATGTACTTCATCACCTGTTCTCCGTAGATACCTTCGGCCTTAAGCTTCAGGATGGTCTCGAAGTTCTTTATGTCCACCTGCTCCCTGATATAGGTGAGGAAGATGTACGAGGGTCTCGACAGCGGGTCGATGCTGCGTATCAGTCTCTCATAGTGTATTATATCCAAGAAGTCCTCGATCTCCCCCAGGTTGCCGCTCGCCTTATAGGCGGACAGGACCTCCGCGGGGATGTTCACGTGAGCCATCTTCCCGAAGTTTGAAACGATGTCGTCGACATTGTCGATAGAGATCAGCTTTTCCAATGATTCGGCGCCGACGCGGCCCGCGGGAACGAGGTCCTCTCGGATACCGTCCGCGTCCAGACCGTATGACTTCCCGCGGAGTATGACCTTCAGGTTCCATACGTCCCATTTGTCAAGATATGCGGATACCATACTGTAAAGCTCTCCCGTAGACGTCGAGAGGATGCTTCTGAACACCTTTGCCATGTTCAGATGGGTTGCATGCTCAAGAAGATCGAGCCCCGACATTCTTCCCGCCAGGTCCGTCATCTCTTTGCTGTATCCGGTCTCGCTTATGTAGCGGGATATCTCCGGCACGGTCATCATCAGCATCTTGTCGTAATCCTCCTCTTTCATCAAGAGGGATTTCTTGGCCTTTACTCTGGCCGAGGTGTACGCATAGTTGCCTTTGCTTCTGTTGCGCCCGAACATGTGTCTCACCCGAACAGGATGTCGGACAAAGCCTTTATCTCACTGTCCCAGATCGTCTGAAGGATCGTCTCGTACTGCATGTCCACCTCTACGGTGTCGTCCTCGCTCTGGAGGATCATGCCCGCACGTACCTTCGGGTCCGTCTTGACCGATTTGACACCGAGATCCTTTGCTGTGAAGTCATCCTTCGGAGATATCACCGCCCTTGGCTTGTCGATGACGGTCTTTGCTGAGTCCACCATCCTCTTGTACTGCTCCAGCTTAACGTCCCTGGGAGCAGCCTCGAGGTCGGCGAGCATCGTCTCGAAAGCCTCGGCCAGGATCTCCTTCTTTTTAGACAGGACTATCTTCTTGCTTTCCAGCTCCGCGCTTGAAAGCTCCTGGCGTTTGAGACGCTCAATTTCCTCTTTGAGCTTCTTGTCCTCTTTTTCTTTCATGTCAGATATAACTGCCTCCGCCTCGGCCAGGATGGCCTTCACTTCCGCTCTGGCCTGCGAGTCTATCTCGCCTGCCCGCAGCTCGGCGGACGCCGTGATCTCCTTCATGACGTTATCTAATGCCATATTAAGGCCTCAGATGCTTACAATGCGAAGAGTGCGATGATAGCTATGACAAGACCGAAGATGACGATGGTCTCGGGAATGATCACGAAGATCATTGCCCTTCCGAACATGCCCTTGTCCTCGGTTATGGCTCCTATTGCCGCCGCAGCCGCGTCTTTCTCTCCCATTCCTGACCCGATACCGGAAAGCCCGACGGCGAGTCCCGCTCCTATTGCAGCGTATCCTGCTGCATCTCCTTCCAATGCCATTTTTATACCTCTCTATTTGTTTCCGCTTTTGTTAAGAATGTTTTAATGCGTTTGATCTTCAACGGTTCGTATTCCGTTCCGCCTCCTTCGTAGAACTTGGTCATCAGCTCCACGAACTGCAGCCTTAAGGCGTGCAGTCCCGCCGACAGTATTCCCAATGTCCATACGACGAAATGCAGGAAACCTAAGAATAACAAACACGGTATGAGTATGTATGCACTTGGCCAGACTACTGCGTGGGTCATTCCCATGAGCAATCCGAACACGATGTAGTTGAAAGCCATAGCCATGCCGGCCTTGGACATTCCAATGGCCGCTAAACGTGCATATGACAATATCATTCCGAGGATGCCCGGCAATTCAAGTATCGCCTGGGCGCCTTCCATCTTGATATTCAGTGCCACCCCCACTACGAGCAGCGCGACCCCTGTTATGAGGAGATACAGGACCAGTCCCTCCATATCTACACTGCTGAACAGCCACTGGGTCAGCGCATAACATAACACCACCATTCCAATGAACTGGATGATCCATCCGCCCTTTTCAAGGAAGGCGTGTTTGCTGCTGTGCTGTCTCCTTATGTTCATGTAGCCGCATATGTATCCTATCATGATGTGGATTATTCCCACGTAGATCGTGAGCTTCAGCAGCATGACTACCTGGTCCCCGAGCTTCGAAACCCCGTGACCGTTGACCATTATCCCGCTGAACCAGTCCGGCAGGCTTATGCCGAGCAGTCCTTCCCACGTAATACCCACAGGCGGAGCCCATGCGCCGTGTTCGCCGATAAAGTGCATTCCGAGCGCTTCTCCGAAGAAGAAGAACCCGAAGACGAATGACCATATGCCTCCGAAGAACAGCACCGTGGCGATCGCGCGCCAGTCCTTGTGGTGCGTGACCTTGAGGCCGTACGCTCCGATTATTATGAACGGGATCGCGTAACCGCAGTCCCCTATCATGAATCCGAAGAACAACGGAAGGAAGAACATGATCAGGATCGAAGGATCGATCTCCTGATATTTCGGGGTCGAGACCAGACTTGTGGCATACTCGAACTCCTTTGCGATTATTCCGTTGTTGCCCTTAGAGGGTGCGGTCTTGAATCTCTCCTCCGCTTTTTCCTCTTCGTGCAGGTTTCTGCCGCGGGTCTCCTCGAATTCTACGTGAATGTCATTGCCCAACCTTGATTCCAGTTCGGCCGACACCGCCTGCAGTTTCTTCGTAGGCACCCATGCGTCCATTATGTATGTGTATTCCCCAGTAGCGATCCTGAGCGGGACCTCTCCCTTCTCGATCTCGATCGTGAGCTCCTCGTCAGACGCACGCAGGAATGCTTTGTGTTTCATCTGAAGCGCTTCGACCTCTTTCTCTACTGAGTCCAATTTTGCGGCGAGGTCCGTCAGGTTCTCGTTGGTCACAACGAGCGCCTCAGACACCGGCCCTTCTCCTTCCGGCACGGCTATCTCCGCGAAGCCGTACTCGGAGAGTATCGACGACGCTTTGCTTTCGTCCTCAGCCCTTACGAACACTGCCACCGTCCCGCCTTCTTTCTTTTTGAAAGAGACGAAGACCTCGGAGTCCTCAAGCGCTTTGAGCGCCTCGGAGGGATCTCCTTTCACCGTTCCGGCGATGACCGCCAGACTCCTGTACCCCGAAAAGAGTTCAAGGTCCACGGGGAACGCCGCGAGAAGTTCTAAACTTTTTTTCTTAATGTTTAATTCAGTGATCCTCTGATTGAGACCATTCCTTACGTCAAGCACCCTCAGGACCTCGGCTTCGACGTCCTCGATGCTGCCGGATGATATCTGGCCCCTTATTTCTCCTACAGAAACCCGGGCCGTCTCGGTGGTATCTCCTATTCCGAGCTCTTTTTCCATTGCCTTCACCCTGAGCAACCTCTCGGATGCTTTGGCGTTCGTTGGCAGGGGAGTCCCGATGGACATACCGTCCGCGCCGCTGGTATGATCTATCACGTGGAGCGCCTTTACGCTGTAGAAGGCCTCAATGGCCTCCTCCAAGCGGGATTTGGTGCCCACTACCACGATCCTACTCATCGACTCAGGAAGTGACATTTATGGTCCTCTCGAATTTTTCGATTAGAAATTCATTCACTTCTTTGATCTTTTTGGCAGAAGATTTCTCAATGGATTTGGCCTCGTTCTCACCGGCGGCAAGAAGTTCCTCCCTCTTTTCATTAAGCGACCTCTGCTCATCCGCGACTGCGGATTCGTGGCTGCTGCGCATCTCTGCCTCAGCATCTTGAATTCTCTTCACAGAATCTCTGCGGGCCTCTGCGATAGCTGCTTTTTTGTCTGCCTCGGCCTTTTCGACCTTGGCGTCAGCCGCCGCTTCAGCCTTCTTTATTTCCGAAAGTATGTCAGTTCGGCTCAATTTACACTCCCCGACTCATTTGTCGTCCATTGGTATTGAGTGGTTATACTTAAGCGTAATTGTCCGATCGGGGAGGCTTTACCCCAATGGGGAGCATCCGGCCGTTTCCGGGAAACAGCGGACCTTTATCTTGGTCTCGGAAAGAAGATCCTTTGACAGATCATCCACATACCCAGTCTTGTAAACTACTTCGACTATTCCGGAATTGATAAGTATCTTTGTGCACATGGAACATGGGAACGTTGTTGTGTAAATGGTGGCATCTTTAACGCTTACTCCGAAGTACGCCGCCTGCGCAACGGCGTTCTGTTCGGCGTGCACCCCCCTGCACAATTCATGCCTTGTGCCAGACGGTATGTTCAGCTGCTCCCTTATGCACCCGAGGTCCTCGCAGTGCCTTGTGCCCTTGGGCGATCCGTTGTATCCTGTGGAAAGAACATGCTTATCCTTCACGATGACCGCCCCGACCCTCCTCCTTACGCATGTCGACCTCTGTGCGGCAAGTTCGGCCATGCTCATGAAATACTCATCATTGGAGGGCCTGTCCATGCCTTGGAGTATGGCTTTACCTTTTTATAATTATAACCCGGCGATCTTGTTCCGAGGGGCTTCACCGGTCGGATGAAGGGTTCCGTTTTTCATTTTCTCTCGCCCCCCCCCCGCTTGGCGGAGGCGTCCGGAGAGCGGAACGTGCCGCTATATATACTATATAGAATCATATTTAAAGTGACCCTAAAGGAGGGGGTTAAAAATGAAAAACAAAAAGGGTATTTTGGCACTTACAGTGCTATTGGCATTAGTGGTTGTTACCATACCTGCCATCGCTTTTTCAGCGGATGGAGATGGTAACGATCTCGAAATAAACGCACAAAATTTTGGCGGGTCAAGTTATGATTTTTATAAATCAGTAACAGCAGCATCTGATGGGTTTGTCGCTGTGGGACACACATATGCATTCGGCAACGGCGATTGGGCGGGCGTGACCGGCAAGGGTGACATTGACGCGACCATCGTGAAGTATGACAACGACGACGACGTTGTGTGGGCGAAGAACTTCGGCGGATCTGGCACCGATTACTTTGAATCTGTGACCGCGGTATCCGACGGCTTTGTCGCCGTGGGATACTCAAGTGGAAATTCATTCGGCAACGGCGATTGGGCGGGCGTGACCGGCAAGGGCAACGTTGACGCGATCGTCGTGAAGTATGACAACAACGGCGACGTGGTGTGGGCGAAGAACTTCGGCGGATCTCATGATGATCGCTATTACTCTGTGGTAGCGGTGTCTGACGGCGTTGTCGCCGTGGGATATTCGAGTGGAAATTCGTTCGGCAACGGCGATTGGGCAGGCGTCGCGAGCAAGGGCAACGTTGACGGAATCATCGTGAAGTATGACAACAACGGCGACGTTGTGTGGGCGAAGAACTCCGGCGACATGAAGAATAACATGTATTACTCGGTGACGGCAGTACCTGGCGGCGTTGTTGCTGTTGGGTATTCAAGTCAGGGGTCCTTCGGCGTCGGCGATTGGTCAGGTGTGACCGGAAAAGGTAGCAATGATGCAATCGTCGTGAAGTATGACAACAACGGCGACGTTGTGTGGAAGAAGAACTTCGGCGGAGCTAGTGCAGAGTCTTTTGAATCTGTGACGGCAGTACCTGGCGGCTTTGTCGCCGTGGGACAAGCATATCCTGATTCATTCGGTAGCGGTGACTTGGCCAGCGTTACGGGAAAAGGCGACAAAGATGCGATCATCGTGAAGTATGACAACAACGGCGACGTGGTTTGGGCGAAGAACTTCGGCGGATCTGGCATCGATTACTTTGAATCTGTGACGGCAGTGCCTGACGGCATTGTCGCCGTGGGGTATTCACAACCTGAATCATTCGGTAGCGGTGACTTGGCCAGCGTTACGGGAAAAGGCGACAAAGATGCGATCATCGTGAAGTATGACAACAACGGCGACGTTGTGTGGGCGAAGAACTTCGGCGGATCTTCAGAGGACCATTATTTCTCTGTGACAGCGGTGCCTGACAGCGTTGTCGCTGTTGGGTTTTCAAGTCCGGGGTCCTTCGGCAACGGCGATTGGGCAGGTGTTGCAGGAAATGGCGTCCAGGATGCAATCGTCGTGAAGTATAGTGCAACTATTCTGGTTCCTGTCACGGACATAACCGGGGTGCCTTCGACAGCCACGGTCGGAACACCATTGACCCTAGCGGGAACAGTTGTTCCATCCAACGCTACGAACCAGACCATAGTATGGTCTGTTAAGGATGCGGGAATGACTGGTGCCTCCATCAGCGGAAATGTGTTATCCGCAGCCGCATCAGGCACAGTTGTCGTGACGGCGACAATCGCAAACGGCTCCGCGCTTGGAGTAAACTTCACAAAGGACTTCACCATAAGCGTGGCGGGCGTTGTTACGATTCCCATCGAGGGCAAATGGAACTTTGGCGGGCATGGTATGGACTATTATGAGTCAGTAACTACTGTATCCGATGGCATCGTCGCCGTTGGGCGTTCAAGCGCATTCGGCAGCGGTGACTGGGCAGATGCCACGGGGAATGGTAGTTACGATGCGATCATCGTGAAGTATGACAACAACGGCGATGTGGTGTGGAAGAATAACTTCGGCGGGCCTGGAAATGACTCCTATTATGCAGTGACTGCGGTATCTGATGGCGTTATCGCCGTGGGGCATTCGGATCCTGGTTCATTCGGCAGCGGCGACTGGGCGGGTGTCGCGGGGAAAGGCCACACTGATGCAATCATCGTGAAGTATGACAACAACGGCGACGTGGTTTGGGCGAAGAACTTCGGCGGATCGGACAGTGATTACTGTAATTCCGTGATAACGGTTCCCGGCGGGTTTGTCGCCGTGGGGTATTCTTACGGATTCGGCAACGGAGATTGGACCGGCCTCACGTGGAAGGGCGGCTACGATGCGTTCATCGTGAAGTTTGACAACAATGGCGATGTGATATGGAAGAATAACTTCGGCGGGTCCGGCTACGATTATTATGAATCTGTAACGGCGGTATCCGGCGGATTTGTCGCCGTGGGGTATTCAGACAACAGTTCCTTCGGCAATGGCGATTGGACCAGCGTCGCGGGAAAAGGCGGCGTTGATGCGATCATCGTGAAGTATGACAACAACGGCGACGTGGTGTGGGCGAAGAGCTTCGGCGGGTCGGACAATGACTATTATTACTCAGTGACGACGGTATCCGACGGCGTTATCGCCACAGGGTCCTCGTATCCAGGGTCCTTCGGTAACGGAGATTGGACGAACGTTGCGGGGAAGGGTAGTTACGATGCATTCATCGTGAAGTATGACAACAACGGCGACGTGGTTTGGGCGAAGAACTTCGGCGGGTCCGGTGCCGATTATTATTACGAAGTGACGGCAGTGTCTGATGGCGTTGTCGCCGTTGGGTATTCACAAACATTAATCAATGGCGACTGGGCGGGCATTGGAGGCATATATAATGCAATTATCGTTAAATATGATGATAACGGCGATGTCGTGTGGAAGGAGAACTTCGGCGGTGTCAGTCGGGATGAATTTTTATCGGTGACTGCCGTGTCCGACGGCATTGTCGCTGTGGGGTTTTCAAGTCCGGGGTCCTTTGACAGCGGCGATTGGACAGGTATTGCAGGAAATGGCTCACTAGAAGCGATCATAGTGAAATACGCAACCGGAGGATAAACCCAAAGAGGAGATCATCTGCATACTTTCGGGAAAGAACTATCTATTACCCGCATAGATATCCGGATCGAAGAGGCGGATGACCTCCTCACAAAACTTTTTTACTAGGCAAATTTTGGAATGATGTCAGCGGACCGCTTTATCCTGTCATGGAAGGACCGACAGACAATATATAATAATAATCAAGACACATACTCCAGATGTGGACAAGGATGTCAAGCATGCAGTAATCGTGGTCATCGCCGCGGTCATCATCGTAGCCGTCGCTTTCGTCGGCGTCTCCACGGCCTCGGGCGTCAGCCCTTTTCAGACGGTCATCGAATCCGGAAGCATGCAGCACGGGATAGGGTCGGAGATCGGTATCATTGACACCGGGGACGTGGTCATCCTTAAGAGTAAAGATAAGGTCGATATCCGGACATTCGTCGACGGTTACAAAACAGGATACAAGAAGTTCGGCAATTACGGCGATGTCATAATCTACGGCCGGGATACCGGCAATCCCATAATACATAGGGCCATCCTCTGGCTCGATTATAACGGCGACGGCACCTGGAGCGCCCCCAGTCTGAAAGACTACCCCTCGGATCTCTGGTCCTGCGCAAGCGGTGATGATTACAATAAACTGTCCGGGTGGCTTTCTTTGACGAATATGGGTTACACCAACACGATATATGCTGCCTTGGATCTAAACACGCTTGTGAGCGTCAAACCAGCCAGCGGATATATTACTATGGGGGACAACAACCCGGGATTCGACCAGCCGGCCAGCGTAAGCGGGGTGAACGGCCTGATATCATACGAACAGATAAGATCGGTCGCATGGATAGAGGTGCCTTGGGTGGGGGCGTTCAAAATGATCTTAAATGATAATAAAGATGCTCTGGAAAGATGGGTTCCCAATACGATACCCAACCTCACCGCCGCCTCTCTGCTTGTATTGTTCCTTATTATCGGTATAAGTTTCCTTTTTGATTACAGATTTTTCTGGAAATACAGAAAAGAAATGAACGAAGAACTATACGCCCCCGCCCCCCTATTTCCAGTGGAAGATGAAGATGATGAATAACATCACAATAGCTTGGTCTGTTTGATCTGTTTATGTTTCAGCAATGGCTCGAAAAGCTCGTCTTTCATTATGAATTCAATAATTTCTTTATTGATGTTGAGCTCTATCTCCCTGGTCCTTCCGTTCCTTCCGAAAGACTTGACCCTTGCGTGTATTATTCCAAGCATATCCAACTCAGATATAAGATCCGCAACCCTTTTTTCTTTTAAGGTGTTGAAGCTCAATATATTACATATTTCCTTATAGACAGAATAGACATCGCCTGTTATCACAGCCGTATCCTTTCTTTCATGATTCTCTATTATACTTCTCAATACTATCTTTGACTGAGCGGGGAGTGTCTTTATCACTTCCACCACAGCATCCATCTCTATTCTGTTCCTTGCGGATTTGACATGAGCTTCCGTAATGGATATATCCCCATTTCTTTCAGCGATCTCCGCCGAGACTCTGAGAAGATCCAATGCTTTTCTTGCGTCGCCGGAATCCTGAGCCGATAACGCTGCGCAATACGGGATCACTCCATCCTCCATTACTCCCGGTTCAAACGCGAGTTTGGCCCTTCCTTTAAGAATATCTTGTAACTGTTCTGCATTATATGGGGAGAATACTATTTTCTCTTCCCCAAGTCTGCTTTTTATCTTCGGAGATATAAGTTCCATGAATTTTGTATTGTTAGTAACTCCGATTATTGATATCTTTGAATTCTTTAGTACTTCATTCATTGTTGTCAGGAAATAGAATATATCATCCCCGCTTTTCTGAAGGACCCTGTCTATCTCATCTAAAACAATTATCAGCACTTTATTACGTTCATCAACGTATTGTATTATTGTATCATAGACCCTATCCAAACTCCATCCTGTGAAAGGTATCCTATTATTCTGGTCTTTGATTATCTGATTGGAAATATTGAAAAGGATTGCATATGAATTGTCAACGATCTCACAATTCACATAGACAAAACTGCAATTTTCTTCTTCAGGATCAGCTTTCTTCAATTCTTTTCCGATATAATGCAGAACTGCCGTTTTTCCTGTCCCGGTCTTCCCCGTAAGGAATATGTTGGATGGTCTGTTCTTATAGAGTGAAGGGGTTATTATATCGACAATATTGCTTATCTCATTCTCTCTGTGGGGAAGCTGATCAGGTATGTACGTTGTCTGAAGGATGCTTCTGTCCTTTATGAGAACGTTCCTTTTGTTTTTTGAATCGTCGAATATCCCCATTTACATCCTCTCCCCCAAAGCCCTACTACATACAAAGAAGGCTGTTATAATAGTTTCTTCTGAGAGTTTCCGGAACCTTAGTATATGTTAATTTATAGGTAGATTGTATTAGGTGAAAATATAACTTAAAAAAGGAGAATTCAGATGAAAGGATGGTTGGTCATAGGCGCTTGCATTCTCGGCATAGCCGCATTCATATTACTTATCTGGGCAATAGGTACATTTTTCTGAAAAGAAAACAAACCTCTTCTTAATTTTGATATACTGATCTAACTTTGACATTCAAAAGATGTTCCACTGGAAATAGGGGGGCGGGGGCGTTCGGAGAATGTAATATAACTGTAATTACAATCTTAAAATCCACAGGGAATATAATCACAGTATGAAAATATTTGACAGGTATTCATTGCTGTGCATCTCAGTCTCTTTTATTATCTTGGCCGCGGTGTTCGTCGACCGGGGGGAGCCGGAAGACAATAGCATAGTTGGCATAGCCTATGAAATAAAAGAGACCCAGAACGGTTTCACTTTCTTTCTGGAAGATAGCCGGGGCGGTAAGATGAAATGTTTCTCCCGCACCGAACCGACAGAGTATTTTGTATATTCCATCAAAGGAACGGCCTCGGATGACGGAAGCATATTTTTCGTCAACTCAATGAGGATTGTCTCAGAATGAATTATATCGTAATTGAAGGATGACCAAGCATGTACATTGCGGTCGACGATACGGATTCGGTCAGCGGCAATTGCACCACATTCCTTGCAACAGAGATGATATCCGAGCTCTGCGGGGACCTGGATATGATAGGATATCCCCGCATCGTCAGACTCAATCCGGCGGTCCCCTGGAAGACCAGGGGTAATGGCTCCCTTGTGATGAGGTTCGGAAGAGGCAGGGGCGAGAAGATACATGCCGGCAGCGTCGCGGGGGAGGACATCTTCTGTTTCAAAAGCGCCGCGGCGTATGAACCGGATGAGAACCGGATCCTGGAAAGGCTCATCCCCCTGATAGAAAGGAACAGCGAGCCAGATTCGGACCCGGGACTCGCGGTGAGCAGAAAGAAGCCGTCCCAGTCGATGTATTGGAAAGGGGTCAGGTCTATATTGGACAAGAGCGCCGCCGATGATGAGATCCGGAGGATCGGCGCGTTCAAATATGAGAGAGGATGCGGCCGCGGCACGATCGGTGCGGTCTGCGGGATGGCGTGGAGGCCTCGGGACAGCACCTATGAGATCCTGACATACAGACCCAGGGAGAGATGGGGGACCGAGCGCGTCTTCGATTCGCTTTCCATCAGGGATGTAGATCTCTCAATTCCTTCCACATTCAACAGCTGGGAGGAAAGGGCGCGGAAGGTCGCGATGGTACCGGCGACTCCCTGTCCGGTGATGTACGGGCTTCGGGGGGACAATGTCTCGGACCTTATGATCGGAAAAGATATGGTCAGGAGCGAAGAGACGGAACGGTGGATGATCTTCCTAACTAATCAGGGAACGGACGACCACATAATGCGCGGCCAGGCGGAATTGATTCCGAACCGTTCATACTATGTCAAAGGGAAGGTAGTAAAAAGCGGGCACATAGCAGGCGGGCACGTTCTTACCGAGATCGATACCGTGAACGGGAGGATGACCGTCGGGGCATACGAGCCTTCAAAGGAGTTCCGATATCTCTTCGATAATCTTTCGGAGGGGGATGTAATTGGAGTGATGGGGGAGCTCAGAGAGGAGCCGAGGACCCTGAATGCGGAGAAGGTGCGGGTGATATCCGTTGCCGAAAGGTATGAGAAGATCTCAAATCCGATATGCGCCGGCTGCGGCAGGACAATGGAATCCCTTGGCAGGGGCAAAGGGTACCGCTGCAGGAAATGCCATACGTCCGCCCAGCAACCCGATCTCAAAAAAGCGGTAAGATGGGTGAGGGAGGGCTGGTACGAGCCGCCCACCTCCGCCCGCAGGCACCTGTCGAAGCCGCTTAAGAGGATGGGGGCGGAGCAGCCCGTTGATTTCGTCAATAGACGTACGTGAACACCGACACCAATATATACTCCGGCTTATACTTAGGCTTACTATTTCAAAGAGGGATGTAATGGAAGAAATTGTTATACTCAGCGCAGCCAGGACTGCGATAGGAAAATACGGCGGCACGCTCAAAGGCATAAAAGTAACGGAGTTGGGCGCCGCGGCCGTCGGCGAGGCCGTCAAGAGGGCGGGTCTCGCAACGACGGACATCGAGGAATGCATAATGGGCAACGTCATCTCGACGGGCCTCGGTCAGAACCCGGCAAGACAGTCTGCCGTAGGAGCCGGCCTGCCTCTTGAGATCGGTTCGTATACTGTGAATGACGTGTGCGGCTCCGGTCTGAAGGCTGCCATGAACGCGGCAGACGCCATAAAGGCCAAAGAATATAATGTGATAGTTGCGGGAGGGATGGAGAGCATGAGCAACATCCCCTACTATGTCGACGGCGCCAGGTGGGGATTCAAGATGAACGACCAGATCATGACCGACACAATGGTCCACGACGGCCTTTGGGATGTCTTCAACAATAAACACATGGGATCCACCGGGGAGATCGTCGCACAGAGGTTCGGTGTCACAAGGCAGGACGCGGACCAGCTGGCGGTGGACAGCAACGTTAAAGCGGCCGCCGCGCAGGCGGCGGGCAGGCTGAAGAAGGAGATCGTACCGTACGTCATAAAATCCAAAAAAGGAGACACGGTATTCGAAACGGACGAGGGCGTAAGGGGGGACACGACGATGGAGTCGCTGGGATCCCTCAGGCCGGCGTTCGAGAAGGACGGGGTCGTGACGGCGGGCAACTCCTCACAGTTGAGCGACGGAGCCGCGGCACTGGTGATCGCGTCCAGGTCCTGGGCGGAAGAGCGCGGAATAAAACCGATGGCGAGCATCATCGCATACGGAGAGAGGGGAGTGGCGCCGGAGCTCATCATGGAGGCGCCGGTACCGACGACCCAGCATGTTCTGAAGAAAGCGGGGATGACCATCGACGACATCGATCTGTTCGAGCACAACGAAGCCTTCTCCACTGCTTCGTGCGCGGTAAAGAAAGCTCTGAATGTTCCAGATGAGAAATTCAACGTGAACGGCGGAGCGATAGCACTCGGACACCCGATAGGCTGTTCCGGCGCGCGTGTTCTGACCACGCTTATCTATGCTCTGCAGGACCGCAAAAAGGAAACCGGCCTGTGCACCCTCTGCCTCGGCGGAGGGAATGCGGTGACAATGATCGTCCGCAGCGAATAAGCGGGACGGCGCAAACCTCTTCACTCAAACCCCTTCTCACTTTTACAGTAAACATATTATGAATCCCCGACCATCCCTGTTCATGGAGTTGGAGCAGATCCTCGAAAAGATAGAGGGATCCAGAGAGGACATGGTACGCGTGATGTCAGAGATGATACGCATTCCTGCGATCGCTCCCGTATGCGGAGGGACGGGCGAGGGGAAGAGGGCGGACATGCTCATCGGATGCCTGGAGGGTTATGACAGCGTTGTCCGTGTCGACGTGCAGGACGATCACGATCCGAGCGCGGTAAGATCCAACATACTTGCCAAAAAGAACGGCAAAGGCAGAGGAACGGTCTGGATCGTCGCCCATACGGACACCGTCCCGGCGGATGACCTCCAAGATTGGGATACGGATCCCTTCGAGCCCGTAGTCAGGGATGGCAGGATATACGGCCGCGGGACGGAGGATAACGGTCAGGCGGTGATATCTTCGATGTTCGCCTCCAAGTTCATTCCGAAGGAGATGCTGTCAAAGAGATCCATCGGGGTGGCGTATGTCGCCGACGAAGAAATGTCAAGCAAGATGGGCATAGAGCACCTCATCAGAGAAGGGCATTTTTCCAAGGACGACGTGTTCATCGTGCCGGACTGGGGGACCCCCGGAGGAGAACTCGTCGACGTAGCGGAGAAGAATCTGATCTGGCTACAGTTCAGCGTTACCGGAAAATCTACGCACGGTTCGACCCCAGACAGCGGCGTTAACGCATTCAAGGTCGGCGCGAAGCTCCTGACGGACCTGCTGGCCGAGTTCAAGAAAGAATTCCCCAATGAGAACGAGATGTTCATTCCCAAAACATCGACATTCGAACCGACAAAATGCGGCGGCACGGTGATGAATGTGAATACAATACCGGGGAACTTCGAATTCTCCATGGACATCAGAGTCGTTCCGGAATATAATCAGGATGAGGTCCTGGCCGTAGCAGAGCGCGTTGCGAAGGCCCATGAAGAAGCGACCGGAGCGAAGATAGAGGTCCGCGAGATACAGAGGCATGTTTCCGGCGGGATATCCTCAACAGAGGGAGAGGTCTTCGAATCGCTGATGGAGTCGATAGAATCCGTCATAGGTAAAAGGCCGAGGCCGGTAGGCGTGGGCGGCGCCACGTGTGCGAACTTCTTCAGAAAGGAGGGATGCGATGCATACGTGTGGCAGCACGGCGGCGGCACCCTTCACGGCCCGAACGAGTATGCGGTCATAGACAATCTGGTGATAGATGCGAAGGTTTTCGCTTCGCTGTTCTATAAGTTATGCGTGTGATCGCATAAAAAACTGCCAGCAGGGCAGCGATCACTCTTCGTAACCTTCAAAAAGCCGCTCAAGCATCCATTCTGAATCAAAGACCTGAAGGTCCTCGTACCCCTGGCCGTCAGATACGAAAGCTATGGGCTTGCCGATGGTGTGCGCGATCGAAAGCGCGGCGCCGCCTTTGGCGTCCGTGTCTATCTTTGTAAGGACTATCGCGTCTATCCCTATTGCGGCGTCGAATACCTTTGCCTGCTCGATCGCGTCGTTCCCCGCCAGAGCATCCCCGACGAATATCTTTAAAGAAGGCTTTGAGATCCTGGCTATCTTCTTCATCTCTGCGATCAGATTGTTATTGGTCTGCATGCGGCCGGCCGTGTCCAGGAGGACTATATCCTTCCCTTTTGATCTGGCGTGCTCGATCGCATCGAATGCCACCGCCGAAGGGTCCGCGTCCTGCCCCTGTTTGACGATCTTGACCCCGACCCTCTCAGCATGGATGCTCAGCTGCTCGATCGCTCCCGCCCGGAAGGTATCGCATGCGGCTATCACCACGCTTTTTTCGTTGTCTTTCAGCCTTTTCGCTATCTTTGCGATGGTGGTCGTCTTGCCGGTCCCGTTGATGCCGACGAACATCATCACTGTCGGCCTCTCCTGCCCGTCGACCCATTTGTCGAAGTCGAACTCGTTGACCTTCAGAACGTTTCTGACCGATTCTCTGACGGCGGTCTCGACGACCTGCTCCAGTGTGTACTGTCTTCCGTATTTCTTGTTAACAAGGTTGTCCCTGACGCCCAGTATTATGTCCTGCACGACAGGATACGCCACATCTGATTCCAAAAGGACGACCTCCAGCTCATCCAGGAGGTCATCCAGCGGATCTTCCTTTATCTTCTTCCCGGAGTCTCCGACCATCTTGCCGGCGGAGGGGCCGGTTTCTTTGGGGGCCGGTTTTTTCTGTTTACCCGCCCTAAGCTGTTCTTTTCTCGAAACGGGTTTATCTTCTATCTCAGGCTCGGAGGGTACGGTCTTTTCTTCGGGCTCCTCGATCTTGATCTCATCGGCGGCGCTTTTTTCCTCCCTGTCTTCGAATATGCTCTCGGAGTCCAATTTGGATGATGATTTGTTTAAAACGTTCTTGAGCTTGGACTTCAGAGAATCGAACATGCAGCTCACTGTGTCGATCGCCGTCTGTTCTGATATTCGTTCTCGATGGCTGCCGAGAGTTCGTTGGCCATTCTCTCTATCTCATCGAGAGCGCCTATGGCCTCCCTGAGAGCATTGGAGATGTCCTTTCCGCTTGCTTCCATGAATTCCGCGGCCTCGGTCAGGTCCTTCTCGGTGGAGAGCCTGTTACCGATACCGACGATCGCCTTCTTCTTGCCGGTGACCTTTGCCGGTATGAACGAGGACGCGCCCACGGGGATAAGTATCTCGTCCCCTTCTTTTGCGTCTGCCAGCGCTTTGAAGGAATCCCGCGCTCTGTTCGTATCCTCAAGGGAGACCTGGAGCAGCCTGACCTGTCTGTTCAGAGCCTCCAGCTGGGCGGTGTAGGCGTCGAGGACCGCCATTGCCTGATGAAGCTCATTCTCATCCATCGTCATGCCCCGACTTCATATCTCACAACTTGGTTCGTGATCTGATCCGGGGAGAGCTCGGTTATCTCCGTTATGTCGATCTCCCATCTTTTGAGCCTGTGTTTGCTGCCGAGAATGGACAGAACTTTCTCCTTGACCGCTTCCTCATCCTCGGCGGAGGCCTCGATGGAGAAGGGTTGCCTCTTCCTCGGGTCAGCGTATGAACCCACTATACGGAATGCTTTCATGATGTTCATGATTTATATTTAATTAATAAAACTTTGGTAGAGACACCGTCATCAGGGCGTAAGCCGGCGAAGGTGTTCGAGACCATAATCACGTCTCAGAAGATCGGTTTCATCGTCTTCCATGCAAAACCAAGCTCCATCAGCTTTCTCCAAAGAATGCGGCGGATAGATATGCGCCTCCGGATTTACTCGCCGCACCTAACTGTATTGCAACCTCTTATTCCGCTCTATGCAGAGTCTGCCGACGGAGTTGAGTCAATGAACGACAATAAGACACAGTTGTTTGAAAATAAACACATACGCATGCTACGGGACGAAGAGAAACAGGATTGATATTTTTCTCTTGCGGATGTGGTTGGCTCGCTGACGGACAGCCCCATCCCCAGATTATCTGAAAGAACTGCGTAAACGCGATGTTATACTGGGAAACTACATAGGGACAAATTGTCCCCAGGTAGAGATGGCGGGCGAAAGCGGAGCCTTTCAAACTGTGCCCTCGCCGCATATCTCAGGAAGAGTTACAGCCGCGAGCGGATAAGTAGGAGCTTTATTCAGAAGATAGAATCTTTTTTTTCAGAGAGGTAGCCGTGGTCGGCGGCCCTCCTTCCCACAAGGAATACGGCGGCGAACTCCGGAACCTCGGTCTCTCCTGACAGTGAGAAGTGCTCCCCCTTCATATTGAATTCATAATCCTTTTTCATAGTGATCCTCACCGGGTCGTCCGAATATGACGACGGGACGGCATCCCGGAGGGGATCGAATCCCGTCAGCTCGTCCCTTGTGATGGGCGTCACTCTGAGGCCGGTCTTCCCGTGAACGGATCCTGGCAGACGTATTATCCTTTTGATGTCTGGGGTGACGGGCTTATCTACCTCGGCCGAAAGGGAAGGCGCCACATCCTCCTCCATGATCTTCACGAGCATCTCCTGGGTATTGCGGTCGAGGGTCGCCATATTGTTCTTTTCGAAAAGTTTCTTCCTTCCCGATCTGACGTCTTCCTGCATCTTGATGATTGTGCCGGTGCCGGAGGAAGAGATGGAGGGATAGGCCCTCTTAAGGACCTTCGGGTCAAGATCACACACATCGTTCACAAGGTCCATGAGTCCGACCCTCATTCTTCTTTTCCACCCTCCGGCCTCAGGAGGAGGTATGAGTCGGTCCTTCGCGACGTTCGTCCGGCTGCCGGCGGCGGTCTTCATCTGAGACGTCGCAACCCTCTGGAAAGGGAACACCCAGTCTATGTTCAGACCCGAACATGTTATGTAGTCGACGAGCTCCCTCCTCTCATGGGTGCCCAGAGTAAGAACGTCCTTGGACGGGATGTGCGCGTGGTATCCCCGCCCACCTGAGAACGTTATGTGGACGGTCTTATCGCTGAAACCGAGGTCCGCGAACAAAAAAGAATCGGCCAGGTTGATCATCTCATCCCTGATCCTGTCGAGCATCTCCGAGTACGACATCCTGTCGGCGCCCTCCAGATGGTCCGCGTCGAGGTCGAATATAAGATCCGCGCCGAGCCATTCTTTCTCTTCCATAGTGGGGGCGCTCGGCTTCCGGTAGTATGCGGTCGAGTAGTAGCTGTGGCTCGGCACCTGCGCAATCATGAATCTGGTCAGCTCATCGGGGGCTGGGAAACCCATATGCCTCTGGACCATCTGCCTGTCAAAGAACATGAAGCCGAACTCCCTCTTAGTGAAACGGTCCGGCATTATCGGACGATTTTCTTTGTAATATTTCCTGAAGGATTTCAGCAGGAAACGGGAGTTGCTGTCCATATCGTACTTGAATCGGGTAATGTATAATTATATTGTCCGACGCTTCACCAATATGGCCGAAAGGATCCCCGTTTACGACAACCATATCCACATGGACCCGTCAGGCAGGAATGTGGACGCAGTCAAAGAGTTCGAGGCGGCAGGCGGGACAGGCTTGACCCTGGTCACTCTGCCGTACAAACAGGTTCAGATAACCAAAGGAGAGGATTTCGAACGTTCGTACGGGATCACGCTCTCTCTTGCGGAAAAAGCGAGAGAGGCGGCGGACCTGGAGATAAACATCGCCGTCGGCCCGTATCCGGTGCTGATCCTGCCGCTCTCGGAACACTACGGAATAGAGAAGGCCGAAGAGATCATGATGAAAGGGATGGAGATCGCGGCGAAGATAGTGGGCGAAGGCAAGGCATGCGCGATAGGAGAGATCGGAAGGCCGCATTTTGATGTTATGGCGGATATCTGGGACGTCTCCAACAGGATCCTGTCAAGAGGCATGGAGTACGCAAAGGAGCTGGACTGCCCAGTCATCATACACAGCGAGTCAGGGACCACGGACACCAACCGGTCCCTGTCGGAGATGGCGAGGAGCGTCGGCCTGGATCCCGGGCTGGTGGTGAAACACTCGTCGCCCCCGTTCGTGACCGAGGAGGAGACATTCGGCGTCATGCCGTCGATACCCGCGTCTAAGAAGAACATCTCCGAAGCGCTGGGAAAGAGGTCGACGAGGCTGATGCTGGAAACGGATTACATCGATGATCCGGAACGTCCGGGAATGATGATGCCCGTCACCACAGTCCCCAACAAAGTAAGGACGCTGCTTGCGAACGGAAGGCTTGAGCCGGAAGATATCAGCAGGATATGCGGGGACATCCCGAACAGTCTCTACCACCGCTGAAACATTATTCAATCCAAAAGAGATACGGGGATGAGAATATGCAGGTGAAAATAACCAGCGTCTACGATGAAGGTGCGCAGATGGGCACTCATCTGATCGGAGCGAAAGGGTTCGCCGTCCTGATCGAATCCGGCGGCAAGAGGATACTTTTCGACACCGGCAGAAGGGGAAGGTACCTTCTGAACAACATGATGTTCCTGGACATAAAACCCGGGGATGTGGACAAGGTGGTGATATCCCACGGGCACGCCAGCCACACCGGGGGAGTGGAGGACATTCTTAGGAACAGGGAATCTCCCCTGGACATATACGCCCCGCGCTCGGCGATCGGCGCCGGAAAGCTGTCGGGCCCGAAAGGCGTCCGCGTCCCGGAAGAGCTGTCGCACAGGACCAGCGTATTCGAGGTGATGAACTGGATGGAGTTGGCCGATAAGGTGTTCGTCTCCTGCCCTATGGACATAGGCGATGGTCTCACCGAAGTGTTCATGGTCATTTTATCAAGGAAGGGGCCGGTCGTCGTCTCCGCATGTTCCCATGCGGGTGTGGATCCGGTGATGGAGGCCGTGAAGAAAAGGTTCGGGTCGTATCCCCATGCTTACGTCGGAGGGGTGCACATACGCAAGAGGGAGAAAGAGAAGGCGGTCGGCATCGCGGCCTCGTTCTCGGAGAAGAACTGCACGGACCTGCACCTCAACCATTGCACCGGCGTCAGGGGCATGATGTATCTCAGAGTGGAACTGGGTCTCAAGGGCGTCAGCGATTTCTATGCCGGTTCCGTCCTATCCGTGGATGTCTGAAGAGATAGCCAGCGTGACCGGATAAGCAACCGTTTCACATTTTTCTGAGCCCATACGCGGCTGATCCGCAGTCCGCCGCCGACCAGCAAATTTGTACGCAGCTGCGCCTGCACAGATCTTCGTTGCATCGCACCGGATACTTTCGCACTAATGTTGCCACCTGGCATGATAAATATGCAGACTTGCAGACTATGTTCGCCCCAGCATTCAGCTCGGAAAGGAGATCATGGCCTTTTTCAAAGATATATTCAAATACAACCGCAATTGTACCTATGTTTGAGTGATAAAATGAAATGGCGCATTAGGACAGCATCATTGTTTGTAGTGATGACTCTGATACTGCTGACCGTAGGGCTATTGTTCGGGTGGCTGGTTGACAATGTGTGGATCGGTTTGATCCTCATGCTGATCTTGGCTGTGGCATTCAATCTCTATGCGTATTTCTTTTCTAAGCGCAGCGCACTCAGGGCGAACAAGGCGCGCATCGTTACCGAAGCGGAGGAGCCCCGGCTGTATGGCATCGTCAGGAATGTCGCCGGCAAAGCCGGCGTGCCCGTGCCGGAAGTAGGCGTGTCGGAGCTCCCCATGCCGAATGCGTTTGCAACGGGAAGAAATCCTAAGAATGCGGCGGTGGTCGCCACGAGGGGCCTTCTGAACCTGCTTCCGGACGATGAGCTGGAAGGAGTGATCGCACACGAGATGGCCCATGTTAAAAACAGGGACATCCTGGTGATGTCCGTCGCATCGACGATGGCAGCGGTGCTCTCATACCTTTCAAGATATGCAATATGGGGGGTCATGCTGAGCGGCAACAACAGGAGTCTCGCCAATTATGCCATAGCGATAGCCCTCAGTATAACGGTGCCAATAGCTGCAATTCTTGTTCAGCTGGGTGTCTCAAGAAGCCGAGAGTATCTGGCGGATGAGACAGGCGCGAAGATAACAGGCAATCCCCGCGCGCTCGCCCGCGCTCTCAGGAGCATAGAAACAGGAGTGAGTTCCTCCCGCAACGAATACAGCAACACAAGCTATGCCGACATGTGGATCTCCGATCCTGTCAGGAAGAAGAGTCTGTTCAAGAGGATGTTCAGCACCCACCCGCCGATGGACGACAGGATAGCAAGGCTCAATGATCTCGCAGTTAAGATGGAGATCGAAAAGACGCCGAGACAGTCGGATCCTTTCAAAAGAGGAAAGGCAGGCACATACTGATCTTACTTTACCGGCTCCCACTTCGCAAGCTCGTTAACCTTGGAAAGCGTGGAGCCTCTCTTTATCTCTTCTCTGGTACGGTTCTCTCTTTCGTTGACATCGACGGTCCTGTTGGCCACCTCCACCGCAACCTCCTTCGGAATGACCATGAGCCCGCATTCGTCGCCGACTATCCAGTCCCCGTTACGGACGATCTGTCCGCCGATCGTCACTTCCATGCCGATACCGCCGTAGCCTTTCGGTTCTCCCGCGCAGGGGACCACCGACCTTGCGAAAGCGGGGAATCCTATTTTCTTTATGTCATCTATGTCCCGTATCGCGCCGTCTATGACGACTCCGACCACGCCCATTACCATTGCCGAATGGGAAGCAAGCTCCCCCCAGACCGCAACGGGCGCGTTCCCGACGTCGATCACGATCACATCGCCGGGCTTAGCGCGGTCTATTGCTTCGACGGGCTTCGCCCAATCGCCGTTGGCGGTCTGCACGGTCAGCGCCCTTCCGACCATCCTGACCCCTTCTTTAATGAAGGGCTGCAGACCCATGATCACTCCTCTTTTGTGGAATGCGTCGGATATGTTGCAGGTGGATGCTTTGGAGAACGCTTCGAATAATTCTTCCTCTCCATACTTTTTGGACAGAACGGCGGCTATCTTTTTTCCCTCCATCGAGGCAATGATATCCGCCGCCGATCTTCTGATATCGGCCGCTTTGATCACTGCGCCGCCGACTATTATTATCGACGCTCCCGCTTCGACATACTTAGGGGCGGTCTCCACAGTGATGCCGCCTGCGGCGGCTACCGGTACGGAAACTTCCTGAACGACCTTTCTGAGTGTTTCGACGGGGTTCCCTTCCCCCCTCATTTGAGAATCGATCCCCATGTGGAGGCAGATGTACGATGCTCCCAGTTTCTCCGCCGTTTTTGCCCTCGAGACGCAGTCCTGAACGTTGATCATATCTATCATCACATCCGCGCCGTACTTCCTTCCGGAAGATACCGCCTCGGCAATGGTGGAGTCGTCCGCAAGGCCCAGCACCGTCACGATATCCGCGCCGGCCTTGGCCATCATCTCGACCTCCAGCCCGCCTACGTCCATAGTTTTTGTGTCGGCGATGATCTTCCTGTCCGGAAACTCTCTGCGGATCGTCCTCACGGCTTCGGCGCCGTCGCTCTTTATCAGAGGGGTCCCCACTTCCACCCAGTCCGCGCCGCCGTCGACAGCTTCATGGGCTATCGCCACCGCGCGGTTAAGCTGCATAAGGTCCAGTGCTACCTGCAAGACAGGTTTCATACCGTTGTTATCGGCAGGGTTTTATTTACAGTTATTGAAAAGCGGTTCGACGAAAGCCGAAAGCGGCCCATAAAGAGAAGGAGGCCACTCAGCTCGCCCGTCTATCATCAGACATCAGCTCGAAAATGTTCATCATCGTGGCAGGGTTCAATCACATGATGAGGATAAATGGTTGTCTGTTCAGACCCGGCAAGGCCGTCTTTTAGACAAGGTTATCTTTCAAATCAATTTCAGCACTTTGCGCAACAATTATAGGCTATCTTTTTGATATGACTATCATGGAACAGGCAGAAGCGGCGCACGAATTCACCTTCGAAGAGCTATGTGAAATAGTCGCACCTATCGCCGCAAAGCATGGAATTATCCGTGTTTATCTGTTCGGGTCCAGGGCACGCGGTGACAATACGATGGACAGCGACTACGATTTCTGTGTTCTTGCGCCAAAGGGATATGGTCTCATCAAGATCGGATCGTTCCTTTATGACCTAAAGGATGCGCTCGGGACTGGGGTGGACATCATCAGCGAAGAAGGTGTTCGGAATGAGTCTTTCAAGGAGGAATTGCTACGTGAGAGAAAGATCGTGTTCGAAGCATGACATCGAAAGCATTCGGTCCATTATCAAATACTGTGAAGACATAGGACATCTTGTTATGCTCCATGGTTCAGATGAGACAGACTTTCAGGAGAATATCTCTCTGCAGTACAGCAGCGTTTTCGCACTGGAGCAGATAGGCGAGCACATCAAACGCCTTTCTTCTGAATTGAGAGATGCTCATCCTGAGGTTGATTGGAAAGGTGCATCCGGCCTTAGAGACAGGATCGCACATCAATATGAGAATATAGATCTTTCATGGATAAGGTTCACTGTGTTGGACGAGATCCCCGTTCTGGAAAAAGCATGCCGGAACATTCTGGACGGCCTATAACCCGCCGGAGGCAGACTGTCAGAAAGGATATATTTCAAGGAAGTGCTAAATCTCTTCAATCTATACGAGAGAATGTTCCAAGAGTGGTCTTATGTTCGGGAAGAAGGATAGAAAGGTCCGCGTGCTGTTCATTGACGAGAAGAACGATCTGACGTCGCAGCTTGCGGAGTACTTCACAAAAGAATACTTCGGCAGTAAGTATGAGGCGTACAGCGCGGGCCCGCAGCGCGACCTTATCGACTGCGAGCTGATATCTGTGATGTATCAAAGAGGTGAGGACATGAGGCGGCAGGTCTCGAAGGATTTCAGGGACAGGGACCGGCTCAGGGACGATGAGGATTATGACATCGTTGTTTTCTTGAGGAAGAACGTGTTCGACGAATGGGCGAAGAGGACCCCGTGGCAGGGAAAACAGGTGCTCTGCGACCTGGGGTCCGCCGACGACTTCGCCGCGACCGACGACCTTGAGCTTGCGGAATGTTATTCCGGCATCATTGAAAAAGTGAGCAAATGGGTCAGAGAGAACATGGACGATGTTGAGAAACTGAGGTCGATGATAAGCGCATGATCCCCGTAATAATCTATGACAAATGCCAGTGCGACCCGAAGAAATGCACTGCCAGGAGGATGCTCAAATTCGGGTTGGGCAAGGAGGCGAAAACGCTGTCCGCGGTACCTTCCGGATCGGTCGTACTTTCTCCCTTCTCGGATATTGCGCTGTCCCCGGCCGACGCCGTCCGAGCAAAGAAGGGATTGGTAGTTATGGACCTCACCTGGACGAATATAGACGAATTCCCGAGATTGAAGGGGGTCAGCGAGAGGGCCCTCCCCTACCTGCTTGCGTCGAATCCGGTGAATTGGGGAAGGCCGATGGAGCTCAACAGCGCGGAGGCCGTCATGGCGGCCCTGATAATACTCGGCGAGAATGAGCAGGCCGGAACGTTCATGGAAAGGTTCAATTGGGCGCCGGAATTCATCCGGCTTAACGGACCGCTGCTTGAAGATTATTCCAAAGCGAAGGACAGCGCGGAGGTCATCCGCATACAGAACGAGTACCTGGAAGAGATACTCGGCAAAGGTTCCCTCAAGACATAAACCAAAGTAAATTCAAACTCTATTATTGATATTAAAGATAAACTAATCATTATAATATTATAATATAACTAAAAGAATAAGATGTGGGCTTAAGGTTCATGGAGGATCGGACCCGGACAGTCTGCGGCCCCGGTGGGATAATTAAATGCACATACTACTCAGAGACAAGGAATGATATAGCGGGATTGAAGGAGAAGGTCCTGCGCTCGATCGAGACCAAGCGGCCGGAGCCGGAGAGAAAATATCCTCTGATGATCTTCGTACTCTGCGGACCATTATGTCAAAACCATCACGGCCGCGCCACAGGCGGTCCGGCCGTCAAACTGCGGAGACACGGCACCCGCGCTCAGAACTTCAAGGCTGTGCCCGGACCCCCTCATTTACAGTGTGCGTTTTTTATCCTACTCTATAATATAGAATATCATAATACACGACGGCATTGCGGCGCTTGGTCCGGGGCCCTCGGAGAGGGTGCCCGCGGCGGATGGGGAACGCCGGAAGAACAAAGCATGCGAAGGCGGGTGACGGAATGGCTATGAATTTTCAGGACAGCGAGATAATTGCCGGGTGGGAGGACATACTGGGTAAGGACAAGTACCGCCTTATGTTCGCCGACATAGCGGCCAGCTATCCGGAGAAGAGGAGCGTCTATGTCCCCTATGAGGATATTGACGCATACAACACGGATCTCGCCATGTATTTTTTGGATAATCCGGACAAGTGCCTGAGCAAAGGCAGAGAGGTCGTGAAAGCTTCGCTCCCCCCCGCATGGGACAACAAGGACGCCGTGAACCTGAGGATAATCGACCTTCCCCGCGACGCCAAGGTGGAAGTGAGGAAGATAAGGGCCAAACACCTTGGGAAACTGGTAGCGGTGGAAGGGCTCGTAAGGAAAGCGACCACGGTAAAACCGAAGATGACGCACGCTCTCTTCAGGTGTGCCAGATGCGGGGCGGAGATATGGGAGGCCCAAAGAAGCGTCATCATGAGAGAGCCACTTATGTGTTCGAATCCCGACGGCAGCTGCAATAAGCAGGCCACGCATTTCGACCTCGATTCAAAGGCGTCGGTGTTCGTGGACACTCAGAAAATAGAGATACAGGAAAGCCCCGAGGGGCTGAGAGGCGGGGCCCAGCCGGAGAGGATAGCCGGATTCGTCGAGGACGACATCGCCGGGATAATAACTGCCGGCAACAGGGTGACCATAAACGGGATAATAAGGTCCTCCGAAAAACACGACAGGGATAAATCAACGGTGTTCGAGATATTCATGGATGTTTTGTCTGTAGAATTCGAGGAGCACGAGTACGACGAGATACAGATAACGGAAGAGGATGAGCTCGCGATCATGGACATGTCCGCGGATCCGATGCTCTTTGACAACATCATCGCTTCCATATCCCCGACCATCCACGGGATGGCCGAGGTCAAGAGCGCGATCGCGCTGCAGCTGTTCGGCGGCTGCAACAAAGAGATGGACGATGGGACGGTGATCAGAGGGGACATGCACGTGCTCCTTGTCGGAGATCCGGGTGTCGCGAAGTCTCAAATTCTCAGATATATGAGCTCGCTTGCTCCCAGGGGAATATACGCCTCTGGCAAATCGGCGTCGGCGGCGGGACTGACCGCCGCTGCGGTCAAGGACGAATTCGGCGACGGAAGGTGGACGCTGGAGGCGGGAGCGCTGGTCCTGGCCGACAAGGGGCTGGCATGCATTGATGAACTGGATAAGATGACCTCTCAGGACCGTTCATCCCTCCATGAGGCTATGGAATCCCAGAGGATCTCGGTGGCAAAGGCAGGCATAACCGCCACCCTTCAGTGCAGATGCTCGTTGCTGGCCGCGGCCAACCCGAAGTTCGGGAGATTCGAGACGGACGGGATGTCGATAACCAAGCAGATAGATCTCCCGCCCGCGCTGATGTCACGTTTTGATCTTATATTCGTGCTTACCGACAAGCCTAACGCAAAGATGGACAGGGAGCTGACCGCCCACATCCTGAACGTTCACAGAAGGGGACAGGCAAGGCAGATAACGGATGATGCGCCGCTTGTCGTGGGAGTGGATGTCAAGAAGATAAAGGATGAGACGCAGAACGTAAGGCCGGTCTACGGGCAGGAGATACTCAGGAAGTATGTGGCCTATTCGAAGCGCATCGTACCGGTGATGACCGACAAGGCCATGGGGATAATTGAAGAAAAATACCTTGAAATAAGGGCTATGGGGGCGGGGGAGAACGATTCTGTTCCCATTACGGCAAGACAGCTCGAGGCATACGTGAGGCTGTCCGAGGCGTCGGCAAAGATGAGGCTCAGCCGTACGGTCGAAGAAGAGGACGCCGTAAGGGCGGTTAACCTTGTGGAATACTATCTCGGAAAGTTACTGGCTCCGGACGGAGGGCAGTGGGATATCGACAACTTATCGTCGAATTTCACAAAGAAGGACCGCAACGAACTGACCGTGATACTGGGCATAATCGACGGCTTGGAGTCGGCCGACGGGGCGTCCGAGGAAGAGATAGTCAACCAAGCCCTCAGCGAGGGGTTGTCAGAGGAAAAGACCAGGAAAAGACTGAGGGCGATGAAGGACGACGGAACTTTGTATTGTCCTCCCGGCGGCAGATACAAGAGGGCATAAGATGATAAGCTGTAAAATTCACGTCCATGAGAACGAAAGGATACTGGCCGCATGCGACCTGGAGATCCTGGGGATGACATTCAGAGGGGACGGCGTCAAAATAAAAGTGTCCGAGATCTTCTACGGCGGAGAGGCCGTGTCCGAAGAGGCGTTCGTCGAAAGGACAAGATCCGTTACGATAATGAACATCGTCGGCAACCGCGCCGTCGAAATAGCCGTAAAAGAGGGGCTGGTCTCCGAACAGAGCGTGATGGTCATCGGAGAGGTGAAGCACGCTCAAGTGGTGATAATGTGAGTTTCTGTGTGAAATGCGGGAAAGAGACCGGCGATACGATCAACGGCCTCTGCGCGGAATGCTTCCTCGACGGCAGGAAGCTGACCTCCCTTCCGCACCATGTCGACGTGAACGTGTGCACCAACTGCGGGGACGTCGGGATTGGGGAAAGGTGGGTGACGAAGGACATCGGGGACGCCATAACAGATGCGGCAGTTAATTCCCTCGCCACGATAAAAGAAGCGAAGATCGTCAGTGCCAGGGCGTCGTCGGAGGAGCAGGATCCTTACGCGCACGCCGTCACGGTGGACGCCGTGCTCGACGTCGGCGGACACACCGCGGAGGATTCCTCCTCCACAATAGTAAGACTGAAGAACACCGTTTGTAAAAGGTGCTCAAAACAGCTCGGGAACTATTACGAGGCGATACTGCAGATAAGGGCCGGCTCCAAGGACGCATCGCGGAAGATCATGCGGGAAGCGCTCTGCAGAGTGGAGAATTTCGTAGACACGCAGGCTGTTAACAGCAGACATCTCTTCATAACCAAGACGGAGGAGGTGCAGGGAGGGATCGACGTCTATCTTTCCTCCATGTCGCTCGGAAAAGCCGTAACGAAGGACCTCGCCGACACGTATTGCGCGGAAACAAAGGAGACCTTCAAACTTGTCGGAATGACGGACGACGGCCGGAACATGTACAGAATAACATATCTGGTGCGGCTTCCCGACTTCCATGCCGGCGACGTGATACTGTTCGAAGGGCGGTACTTCAAACTGACCAGGGTGTCCGGCAGCGGCGCCAAAGTAACGGATCTGATGAATTTCCGGGAAAGGACGGTCAAAAGATCGGACATGCCGTCTTTCAAAGTGCACAAGAGGTCGGAGGACATGGGAGAGGCGGTGGTGGTGAACAGGGGGAAGGGAGAGATACAGGTCCTTGACCCGTCGGATTATTCCACCGTCGACGTTAATGTTCCGGACGACGCCGAGATAGGGGATACGGTAAGGGTGGTCGAGATAGACGACGCTCTTTACTACGTGCCGTGAGGACAACGCGGCCGATGGTCAGCTCAGGGTCGATGGTTTCATCGATCCTCTCGCTCCCTACGACCGCCAGCCATAATTTGAACGGCTCCGCTTTTGGTGACGGTATGGATTGTATTATCCGTAAAAGCTGCTCTGTGTTAACGACGTCAGTAGAACGTTTCTTGCCGTCGTCTGCGGTAAGCTTCAACTGCTTACAGTTTGTAAGCAGTTCATCGGCGCCTTCGTTCTTCAGACGATTCTTCATGACAGCCCAATATGTGCTCGCATTGCGTTGGGTGGGCTGGTCGGTCAGCACTGAGACCGCGTCAACTATTGAAAAAAGCCACTCTTCTTTTTCTTCGTCCCATACTGTTCGGATGCGCTTTTTCTCAAAAAGCCATACTTTTTTGTCATCGTCCATTGACTCAACTCCGCCTGTAGACTTGGTGCTGAGCAGAAAAAGACATCATGCTACAGTTAGGCAGTTAGGCATGGCCGGGGGCATCCTCGCCGTATTCTTTGGGAAAAGCTGATGGAACTTGGCCTTGAATTCTTCTAAATAATTAGGTAATATAATATGCAAAAGCGGCAGGCGGCGTTACGAAGGAATGCTTACTCCTCACACCCACTCTTTATGCGGCGGTCAGCATCTAGTGCATCTTTTTATCGGAACAGCAATAAAGGTACTATGATAAAACTGCCTGAACCCGTAGACCAGGTCGTGGTCAATCTTCTGAAGGCGGCGAACACCAAGCTTCCGCCGGACATCGGCTGGGCGCTGGAGGCCGCCGCCGGATGGGAAGCGGACCCGACGGCGAGGATGCAGCTCGGGACGATAATGGACAACGTGAAGAAAGCGGAGGCCCTGGGCCGTCCGATGTGCCAGGATACTGGCATACCGGCGTTCTATGTGAAAGGAAGGTTCGACGCCTCCATCCGCGGGGAAATAATCAAGGGGCTGAGAAGAGCGACGGAAACGATACCCCTCAGGCCCAACACCGTGGACCCGCTGACAAGGAAGAACACCGGGGACAATCTGGGGAAAGGCATGCCCGAGATACATTACATCCCGACCGAAGACGATTTCACCGAGATATCGGTCCTGATAAAGGGCGCCGGCTCGGAGAACATGACCCGGCTGGCCATGCTGAACCCTTCGGACGGGATCGAAGGTATCAAAAAGTTCGTCACAGACTCGGTCCTGGATGCGGGAGGGAGGCCCTGTCCCCCCGGCGTGGTCGGGATCGGGATCGGAGGCACGGCGGACGGATGCGCAGCGATGGCGAAGGAGGCATTGATGTCCCCCCTAGGCCGGGAGAACAGCGATCCTGCCCTCAGAGAGCTGGAGGAGGAGCTCTTTGTCAAACTGAACGGCAGCGGGCTCGGCCCGATGGGGTTGGGGGGTTCTACCACCGTCCTCGGAGTGAGGATCAGGACCGCCTGCTGCCATACGGCAAGCCTTCCGGTCGCGGTAAGCATAGGATGCTGGGCCACGAGGAGGGCCGCCGCGCGTATTACCGATACGGACGTGGAGTACAGTCAGGAGGCGGTCCTTTGAAGGAATTGAGGTCTCCGCTTGATGAAACAGCCGTCAGGAGGCTGAAGATCGGAGAGATCGTGTACCTGTCCGGCGGCGTGATAACGGGGAGGGACGGGATGCACATCCGGGCGATAGAGCATTCCCGTTCCGGGAAGCCGGTCCCAGAGGGGATCAAGGGCTCCGTCCTGTTCCACTGCGGCCCCATCGTGGAGAAAGAGGGGAACGGATGGAAGGTCATCGCAGCGGGCCCCACCACCAGCGCCAGGATGGATGCTTTGGGGCCGGAAATGATCAGAAGGTTCGGGATCCGCGCGGTCATCGGGAAAGGAGGGATGTCTAAAGAGATCGGGGATGCTATGCGGGAGGTCGGATGCGTATACCTTGCGGCGGTGGGCGGGACGGCGGTATCCATCGCCGAGTCCGTGGCCGAGGTCTGCGGCGTCGAATGGGAGGACCTCGGCATGGCCGAGGCGGTTTGGAGTTTCAGAATGGATAGGATGGGGCCGCTGGTGGTCGCGATGGACTCCGAAGGCGGCTGTCTTTATGAGGATATAAGGTCAAAGCTCGTCAGGTATTGACGTCTTCTTCCTCTGTGCTGTCGTCGAACATCTCCCGGTAACGGGGTTCGTTCATGCGCTTGCTCATGAACCACACGGCGAACGCCAGCAGGATACCTACTATCGCGCCTACAAGCACAAGCACGTGGGCCGCATCCATTCCGAGGTATTTCCTCAGTTCGGTCTTTTCCAATATGGTGATCTCCTCTTTGCTCGAAGGCACCTTCACTTCGTCGCCGTAATAGCTATTGAAGCCCTGGCTGCTGACCGTCAGACTGTATGTTCCGGCCGGACACGTTATCTTATATCTCCCGCGGTCGTCCGTGTGCGCCGTATAAACTCCGCCGCCGTATGTGGAGGTGAGGGAAACGGTCGCGTTCTTTATGGCGCCTCCGTTGAATGAGACCACGCCTTCGAAATCGCCGCTCGGCGCGATCATCATTATCGCGCACTGCATATCCTCGACCGGGCCTGTGGTGATGGTATATGTGCGCGTCATGCTGTTATATGACGCCTTTGAAAGATCGAGGGCCCTATAATCAGACCCCTGCAGGAAGGACGTGTTCGGACAGGTCAGGACGGTATATCCCGAAACGGTGAAGGATATTGTGAGGCCGGTGTTCACGGCGACGCCCACGCTGAAGAAGCCGTCGGCCCTGGTCTGGCCGGAAGGTACGGGGTCGCGTCCGTCGTTCACGGAGACGGTAACCCCTCCCATGGCGTTCTTCTCGGTATCCGCGACGTAACCTTCTATGTAGTAGTTCGTGACGGTATCGTCGCCGTCGGCGGGTGCTAGCGGCATCAGCGTCAGCACCAGCAGTGAGACCGCGACCGATGCCAGCAGGAGCTTGTTTCTCATCGCCGTTCAATGGATGACTGCATTTAATATCTTTTCGCGGTCGCATGGGGATTATACGTCAGATGTATGCCTGCGGCCGACGGGGGATCATATCGGGCAGATACCTTCCGGTTCTGCTTTGCTTCTCTGCCGGGCGGCGCTGAAAGCTGACCGCACACATGCGGCAGGGGGAGTTATCTCCGAAAATTTAATGCATAGGGATATGGTCGAACCCGCTAAAGAAACAGAGATAAGGCCCTTTGGAAGAACGAATATGAACTTAATAGCAGAGGTAAAATAGAGTTTGCAACGGGCGCAGTACGGGGAGATACGGGTTGCGAGCACGCAGCTCGCAGGCCTCTTTTTAGGAAATTTTCCGATAAGAATGATGTCTCGGCATTAAAATGTGCAAGGAGAAGAACCGCACCGCTACGGAATTTTCTCCGGTTCGTCGGCGTCTCGGCCTGCAAAACAACCTCGAAAATGTCGGAGAACCGTCAGAGTTTCCTTCCCGAAAGAGAGGCGACTGCTAAAAAATCGGACCATCTTAGGGTCCGATGAGTTCCCTCGGTCACCATGCAATACTCATCTGAATCTCAATTGCATATCATATGCTTGTTATATGGATGTCAGCGGGCGGACCGTATAAGCGGGGAGGGGTTGTTTGAGATAGTGCGGGGCGGCCTCGGCGGATAACCGAGGCTCATACGTAGGGACGCCCTCGCAAAGCGCATCTATATTCGGAAAAAACAAAGAATCGAGACATGAATGTACATTTTGCAAATGATCGTTCAGTCGCCATCCTCGGCATCCGTCCGGCGGGCGGCGATCTTGCTTTCCTCCTTGGCCCTTGTTCTTTCGTCTGAAAAAGCCTTGTTCCGTTCGGATATGGCTTCGGTTCTTTCTTCAAGGTAGCTCCTTATCGCAACAATGATGAAATCCGCCCTGCTGGAGAAGTCGTTGAATCTTTCAACGTCCTGATCTACCTTTTCTATCAGGCCTTCTGGAACCCGCAGGGTCACCACGGTTGTTCTGTTTTTTCTTTCCACGCCCTTTTGATTGTGTCAGAGAATTAAGCTTTATTGTATCGTATTTGCATACCACAAGAATACTTTATATATTATTATCTTTGTATAGCAAATGAACACTTTATATACTATATATCCATTATCGGTACTTCTTCATAGCGGCGCCGCGACCGTGCAAAAAATAGATATACATCTCCCTGTTGCGCCGAGGGCCTCATTATTTTTTGGCGAAAAGGCTCCTTTTATCAAGTTTTTCCGCCGCCGCGGACCTTATTTTTCGAGGAATTTTCTGCTCGCTTCACGCAGCGGGACCTGCCGTTCGGAAGGTGTTTCCGGGTGTTTTTATGGAAAATCATCATATCGGCCGCTTGACCGGCGGGGGTCATTTGATGTCAATTCGGTAAAAAAACCGCAGACCGCGGGTCGGGTTTGACGTTTCCGGCGTCTCCGAACGGCGGGCGAAAACGGCATTTAGCGGACCGCGCGATCGAAACTCCGCCCCGCAAAGCCGTCTATATTCTTCGGCGGCGCATCGGGATCACCCTCTTTTTTCTCAGGTCCCGTCCTCTTCGCGGCAGTTAATTCGTCCGTTGACGGCGGTCGATCTGCAAATATAGGTCGCCGGTCTCCGCGGGAAAGCCGCGTAAATTCGGTCGGAATCTGCGAAAAACTGTGAAGTCCGGACTGTCCGCGCCGGAGTGATCGGATGCTTTTTTTATGGCGCCTAGCCCCCAAATATTGTTCTTTGAGCTCTCGGAAACGTATCCGCCGATGGCGTAAAAAGGCTGAACATTTTCTCATAAAAAGACAAAGAAAGATGTCATAAAGGCCTGCGTTCAAGGCGGAGCACGCGCCGAATAAGCCGCCGGTATGGTCTGGTTTTAGGAGACGGCGCGGCGGAGACGGCCGCGTTCAATGTGCCTTAAGTGGCAATACTATTGTCTGTTCGGCGGAAATATCTTTATAAGAATTTCTGTTTAACCAAAATAGTTGTTTGTAATTCCGAGCAGAAGAATATATATTCTCGATATGCGTTCTTACTCTCCATACGCTTGCAGAGGCGGGTTGGGGGAAACATTCTCGCCGAAGTATTGCTTGAAAGTGAACGTTAATGACAAAAAGAATAGCGTCCGCGTCCGAAAGGAGTATAAGATACGGAAAAAGAAGGCAGTCGGCCCCATACCGCAATAATGTTTTTATGTATGGTCCAGCCGCATCCAGAGATGTCATTTCCCTATTAATAAAGGCATTTCTGATCCTCGCATTGTTGTGCACATACCGTAATGTCTCCGGGCCGAAGGCATCTGGCCATTATACGTTCGCTCATACAGATACATCCGCCGTTATCCCCAAAGAGGGCGGAACAGTCATGGCCGAGGATAGAGCCGCTGGCGTAAGCCGCGGCTTCGGCGTAAAAGTATTTACCAAACGGGTTACGCGTACCTCGCCGCGTTTAGCGGGGGCTATTTTAAAAGAAATAAGAAAAGATGGTGTAAACCTATGAAAGCAAAACATAAGACAGGACTGAGAAAGCTAGGAAAGCATCCCAAGTACATGTACGGGGTGCTGGCGATGGCAGTGATGGTGGCCGCTTTTGCGGCCGTGCAGCTCATACCATCGGATTCCTATGAGGATACGTCTGCAACCATAACGACAGATTTTACTATTGATCTGTCATCCACTGACAATCTAATGGGAACAGGCTATGGCTTCAACGCAAGCACAGGAGCGCTAACCTTCTCATCAGATGCAAATAATTTCAAATATACTATCATACAGTCGGGCCCGCACAAAAATGCGAATATTGCTTTTGGGCTCAATGTAACAACCACTGTCGTCATTGACGGCATCAATATAACCGGAAACTCGATCGGAACCGGACCGCCGATAGGCATAACACTAGGTAACGGGGCCAACGCAACTATTCTCCTGCACGGATCAAGCACGATCACAGGAAGCGTCGTAGTGCCCAGCACAGCCACTCTTACAATTAACAATTCAGACAATAACGGCGGTAGCGACGGGTCGCTCAATGTGACCGTCCCGAACTTGAGCAACGCGGCAGCCATCGGAGGCAATGTCGGTCAGGCTACCGGTAACATAAACATCATGGGCGGTACAGTGACCGCTACCAATATAGGACCGGGCAGCTATGGCGCAGCCATCGGCGGCGGCGGCGGCAATAACGCGGTCGGCGGCGGCGGCGGCAGCATTACGATCGGCGGCAACGCAGTTGTGACCGCAACATCAGGAAACGGCGCAGCCATCGGCGGCGGCAGCAGCAGCAGCAGCAACTACGCCAACGGACAGGGGACAGCACTCACCATTTACAGTACGGCGACTGTCAATGCATCATCTTGGTGTATGTATTATCACGGCGGAACCGGAAATGCTAACCTTCCCGCCATCCATGCAAGAAGTATTGCAGGCGACGGTTACTTTGTGAATGCGACCGTGCAGCTCACCAACTTCATCCCTCAAGCCTTCCAAAATCAACCGTATAACCTGCGCGTCTTTGCAGACGGCGACATGACCAATGCACTGGCAACGATGCGCGTCGATAACCAAAATTGGAAATCCTTTGCTTTCCAGATCCCCGGCTCAAATGCAGCGTTCTATAATGTCTATGCAGAGTTCATAGGGGCCGGCGGCACAACTGTGTTCGATGTGCTTCGCGCTATCGACAACAGCCCTCAAATCCCCACAATAAACGCATCATCGGCAAGCCCGATGAGCAGTTACAACATTTACGCTTGGGATGATTCCACTCCCGTTCCGCCCAATAAGACCGGCAACAACGATGCGGTCTTGCCCGTAAAAATGGGAACGGGTACCACATCTTTCGCATCCGTCACCGAGAAATACATTTACGTTGACAGCGGCGTGGAGTTCCAAACAGAAAACATCCGTATTCTTGCCACAGGGAGCAACTACAATGTTACCGCTCCGGCAATAGCAGGCTATCTCAACAAAGGTCACATTTGGAATAACCCGCCGACGGATCGTTACGATCCTCTCATCAACCCTTCAAACCAGGCGACCCTTTCGAACATCAGCGGCAACCACGTTGTGTACTTCCTGTATGCAGTGGAGGTACCTTACGTTGACGTGAACGGAAACACACAAGTTGTGGAGGCGCTTCCGATCGATAAGGCCTATATCGACTCCAAAGGCGGAGTGCTGACCGGCAGCGGAGGGGTTGACGGCTGGTATTTCATAAAGGATACTTTCTCCCTCAGTCAAGCTATTACGATCAACGGTGATGTCAAGATCATCATTGGTGACGGATATACAATATATTCATCCGGCTTAGCGACCGGCATAGTAGTTCAGCCGGGTAGCCGCCTTTCATTCTATTCGCAACCGATAGTGGATGGCATGGGCATGCTGAGCTCCAACAGAAACGGTGTTACTCTAAATGCCGGCAGCGAACTCATAAACACAGCCCTCATCGCATCTACGTACGGCGGTTACTACGCCGTAAACTCCACCGCCGGAGGCGATATCACAGTCGGGATGACAGGAATTATCAGAGCCGTGACGTATGGTATCCTTCACGGTAACGGCACGGTCAATAACTACAATGTGATCCAGGGCACAGGCCCCGCCAGCAGCGGTATCCGCGCGGAGGGCGCAGGTGAACTCTTCAATCACAGCAGCGGTTACATAACAGGAACCCTGAGCGGCGTCCGTTTATCACAGGGAAGCCTTGGCTTCAAAGTCGACAACTTCGGCATGATCGAGGCAAACGACGGCACTTCAACATCCACGATAGGACTCTGGGCAGACGGAACCCAAAATCTCACAACCACGATCATCAACCGGGCCGGTGCTACGATCAAAGGTACGGGCTACGGTATCAGCTCCGGCACGCCTCTCACGATCAACAACTTCGGCACGATAGAGAGCTTCTTATCCGGCGCCGGCTCCGCTGCTGTTTCTTTCGGTAATGGCGGCACGATCACCAATGAAATAACGGGAACCATCGTCGGCGTCACCAACGGCATAACCGTCACCAGCGGCGCTACGACCTTCAAAAACTTCAATGCGGTCACAGGTAGCGTCACCCTCGCCAATGCCAACAACAACGACATCGAATTCGGAGCCGGCAGCCTGATAACCGGCAACTTTGCCATGGGGATGTATACAGGCAAGCTTCACTTCTCCGGTTCATTGGCTTCACCGTTTATCTATTCCACCGTCACCGGCTCGGCCACCGGCAATGCCGCGGTGAGCTTTGAGGACGGGGACATAATCGGACATACTAATCAGACCATAGTTCTGATAGATGCAAGCTCAATGACTATGTCGCTTTCGAACAACATGTTCACCGGCGACCCGCCCGGCAACAAAAGCTATCGCATATTGGTATCGGGCAGTCAGCTGACCGCCGTGAGCCTGGTCGGCGAGAACTATGTCGATGTGGACGGGACCTTACAAACACACGCGAGTGTGACAAGGATCAATCAGAGCTATTTCTCCACCATGGACGGCAATCTGACAGGCTACAACACGGTCGATGGCTGGTATTTCGTGGAAGACGACATAGTCCTCGATCATCTCAC